>NZ_JBBAXC010000002.1:345120-410060 GCF_037120725.1 Bacillus spongiae | reverse complement strand
TTTACCCATCTTCTAATTTGTCCATTATCAGGAATGCCATATTTTTTAGCCAATAACTTAAATCCCATTGGTCCTTCTAGATATTCTTTAACAATGGTTAATTTTAAATCGTCACTATATTTTGCCATACAAAAACACCCCAAAAATTAGTTTTTAACTCTAACTTTTGGGGTGCAGAACCTCGAGGGCCTTTTTTCATTACATAAATTCCTTCACTAATTCAGCAAATTGATCTTCTTTAAGGTGAAGGTCGTGTTTTGCTAATGGTATATCACTATAATTATCGACTAAGTCTTGGTACGATGGTTGTTCAGTGTTTTGATAAATTAACCCCGTCACTAGTCCTTCATGCTTCATTAAAGTACTCATGGCTAGTTCGCGATTGGAAGAATCATATCCTTCAATATCGCTAAGCTTCGTAAGGTTTTCTTTAAACCAATCATATGTGTTAATTTTATTGTATGTAACACATGGACTGAAGACGTTAATAAGAGAAAAACCTTTATGATTTAATCCCGCTTCAATTAAAGCTGTAAGTTGTTTTAAATCAGTGGAGAACCCTTGGGCAACGAATGTCGCACCTGCTGTTAAGGCCATTTCCATCGGAGCAATAGCAGGTTCGATTGCACCTGCTGGTGTTGACTTTGTTTTGAATCCAGCTGCCGACCTCGGAGATGTTTGTCCCTTTGTCAGTCCATAAATTTGGTTATCCATGACAATATACGTAATGTCCACATTTCTTCGGATCGAGTGGATTGTATGTCCCATTCCAATCGCAAATCCATCACCATCACCCCCAGATGCAATGACCGTTAAGTCTCGGTTAGCCATTTTAACACCTTGGGCAATCGGTAATGCACGACCGTGGATTCCATGTAAGCCGTAGGAATTAATATAACCGGATATACGCCCTGAGCATCCGATACCAGATATGACCGCTAGCTCCTCAGGAACTAAACCGATATTTGCAGCTGCACGTTGAATAGAAGCTTGTACAGAAAAGTCACCACATCCTGGGCACCAGTTAGGTTTGACGTTATTACGAAAATCTTTAAAAGTCGCCATCTAGATCAACTCCTTGCACTTCGAATGAACTTCATACGGTAGGAATGGTGTCCCGTCATATTTTGTAAAACTAGCAATTTTCTCTATATTTCCTAAGTTCATTTTGATAATGTTAGCCAATTGGCCTGTCGCATTGTTTTCAATGACCATGACCTTTTTAGCCGATTGAACGAGCGGCAGAAGTTCATCTGTTGGGAATGGGTGAATAAGACGAATTTGGGCATGATTCACTTTGATGCCATCCTTTTCGAGTCTTCCCATCGCTTCTTCGATTACACCGCGTGTAGAGTTAAATCCAACTAATAATAAGTCCGCTTCCTCATGAGGAGTATTTTTATAGATAGGGTTGTTAAAGGCGATTTTCTTGACCTTTCTCATCCGCTTATCCATTTGTGCTTGACGGTTGGAAGGCGACTCAGATGGCTTTCCTGTTTCGTCATGCTCAACACCTGTCACGTGGTGGATACCATTTTTCATGCCAGGAATGACACGTGGAGAAACTCCATCCTCTGTTACTTCATAACGTTTAAAATATTTTTTTGCTTCCAGCTCTTCTAACTCATTTTCATTCTTCGTCAATTTTCCACGACGAATTTCCACTTTACTAAAGTCTAACGGCTCAACCGTTTGTTTACCAAGTGATAACTGTAAATCAGATAACACGATAACTGGACATTGATATTCTTCCGCAAAATTAAATGCTTCAACTGTATCGTAAAAAGCTTCTTGGACAGTGCTTGGAGCCAGAACAATTTTTGGAATTTCTCCATGTGTCCCATAAATCATCGCCATTAAATCAGACTGTTCTTGCTTTGTTGGCAAACCTGTGGACGGTCCTCCTCGTTGTGTATCTACAATAACAAGTGGTTGTTCCGTCATTCCAGAAAGACCGATTGCTTCCATCATCAATGAAAGTCCTGGCCCTGCTGACGCTGTAAAGGCACGAACTCCGGCATAATTGGACCCAATGGCCATCGTTGCTGCAGCAATTTCATCCTCCGTTTGGATAACTGCTCCGCCAACTTTCGGAAGCTTTTTAATTAAATATTCCATAATTTCAGACGCTGGAGTGATTGGATAAGCAGCCATTAGGCGAACACCACCCGCTAAAGCACCTAAAGCAATAGCGTCATTTCCTATCATGAACATTCGTTTTTGACCATCTGCCTGGTCTAGTTCCATTACTCCGACCTTGTCGCCTAATTGCTGAGTCATCGTATCGTACCCTTGACGGATCGCTTCCATATTCTTTTCTACTACGGACTCGCCTTTACGACCAAAGATCTCTGTAACCACTTCATTAAATACAGAAGGTTGCAAATTTAAAACAGCGCAAGAAGCTCCTACTGCTACCATATTTTTCATTAATGACGTTCCAAGTTCACTTGCAATTTCAGTGAAAGCAACCGGATAAAGGGCCGCATGGGAACCTTCTGGTAAAACAGGTTTAAACCTTGTGTCTGCAATAATAATTCCCTTATCGTGAAGTTCCTTATAATTCACATCAATCGTTTCTTGATCAAATGCCACGAGAATATCTAAATCGTCCGCAATTGAGCGCACCTGTGTTGTACTAACACGAATTTTATTGTTCGTGTGACCTCCCTTAATCCGAGAAGAGAAATGACGATAGCCATATAAATAGTAGCCAAGGCGGTTTAAAGCCATGGAAAAGATTTCTCCAGTACTCTCAATTCCTTCACCTTGTTGGCCACCAACTTTCCATGAAAGTTGCTGAATCATTCGTTATACACCCCTTTAAACACGTTCAAAACGTATACTCTTACCTTTCTAGTGTATCATTTTTCTATGGGAACTACTAGAAAATCCGCCTTTAAAGAAAGGCAATACTTTAAAAAAACGTTGTAAGCCCTTTCATTTTTTCTGCTATATATTTAACAGTATTGCCTTTAAACGATAAAAAAACTGTTTCTCTTTATTTGAGAAACAAGTTTTTTAAAACCGAATATTTATTGCTTATATTATTAACATCTTTCGTTTATGAGGGGATTGCTCGAAGGAAATTGTCATATAAAAATTTCCCGACTTGCGTTGAAGAATAGCATCGATATAATTCATCTATTAGTTTGTCATAATCTTTATAGGAGCTCAACCCTATAATCGTTTCACTAATTCCGTCAAAATCAGACCCAAAGCCGATATGGTCTTCTCCCCCTAGTTCACACATTTTTTCCACGTGCTGAATCACATCATTAATTTTCGCTTTTCCATTCTTTTGCGTGAAAAATGGAACAAATGTAATTCCGATACACCCTTTTCGTTCAAATATTGCTTTCGCTTGATCATCACGTAAATTTCTAGGGTGTGGACAAATAGTGTAGGAATTAGAATGAGAAGCGACTGGGTACTGAGCAATCTCGATTGTTTCCCAAAAGGCTCTTTCACTTAGGTGGGAGACATCCGTCCAAATCTTGTGTTGGTTTAAGGTTAAAATAACCTCTTTTCCAAATCGAGTTAATCCTCCTCCTCTTGGCTCCATTGCTCCGTCTGCGACTTCATTTGCCCAATTCCAAGTTAACCCAACTGAAGCAACCCCAAGACGAAGAAGCGTTTTAAGCTTAAGTAGATCACCTTCAATTCCTTCACAGCCCTCTAACGATAGCATAACTCCTGTTTCATCAGCTTTCAATTGTTCAATTTCAGCTTTACTTTTCACCATTTTCATATTTGGATTCGGCTTTAATATCTTTTCATAAAAAAGATCAATCATCTTTAAAGCCGCTTGAAACCGTGCTCCTGGTAGTAAGTCTGGTGGCAAAAAAATAGCAAAAAGCTGCACCTTACTACCATGCTTTTCAAGCTGAGTAGCAGTAATATGTAAGTCATCTGAATGTTGAAAATTAATAGATGGATACTGATATAATTTATATAAAACATCACAATGAGCGTCAAAAATCATAAACGTCCCTCTCCTTTAGTAAATGGCTGTTTTTTATAGGTTAACGAAAAGAAAAGCAAATTTCAAATTTTTACAATTCCCGTAATTATTTAGCTTATTTACGATTTAGAAAAGCTTATGTCTCTGATAAGTATCCGCTTATATTGTATTGATAGCTTATTGATAATCGTAAGGCATCCGTTTTTAGTTTTTTTTCATAACACCAATTCATTCAAAAAAAAACTGTAAGCCCTTATAAAAAAGGCTTACAGGGAATGAATATATTCCTTATTATTAACGAGGTTCTATTATTAATTTTATTGCCGTTCTCTCCTCATTCTCAATCATAATATCCGTAAATGCGGGGATACAAATTAAATCAACACCACTTGGAGCTACAAACCCTCTAGCAATGGCAACGGCTTTTACCGCCTGATTTAAGGCACCCGCTCCAATTGCCTGGATTTCAGCTGCTCCTCTTTCACGAAGAACACCGGCAAGTGCACCAGCTACAGAATTAGGATTAGATTTTGCTGAAACTTTTAATATTTCCATTCCTTTTCCTCCTTGTCTTTTCCCCAAACCGAATGTTCAGTGCATTTTGAACAAATTTGGTAATACGTTATTCCATTGCTACTATATTCATTAAAAATGCAATCTATTCCAGCTTGTACGAAAAGAAAAGGAATTTAATATGATTTACGTGTAAAAAGGATGATCATCATTAATTAAAATTCGTTGAATTTTTCTAGCCTTTCCTGTTTTTTCATCTATGTCTATTAAACACGCACTTAGTTGCGTTCGGCCCTCTTTTGGTACTTCAAACCGTGTAGGGAGAGAAGTTAAAAAACGCCCGATAACTGCTTCTCGTTCCATACCTAATATACCATCATATGGCCCTGTCATTCCGACATCAGACAAGTAAGCCGTTCCCTTTGGTAAAATTCGTTCATCAGCTGTCTGAACGTGAGTATGCGTTCCTACAACTGCCGTTACCTTACCATCTAAATACCAACCCATTGCTTGCTTTTCACTTGTTGCTTCACCATGAAAATCCACAAAAATAATATTTGTTCTTTCCCGAGCTTCTTCAACCAATTTTTCAGCCTCAGTAAATGGACAATCAAGGGCTGGCATAAACGTTCGCGCTTGTAAGTTTATTACGGCTATTTCTAATGCATTAAATTTTTGGAAAATAAGTCCTTTACCTGGTGCGTTGTGAGGGAAATTTGCCGGTCTAACGAGGGCCTTTGCCCCATCAATAAACTCAAATACCTCTCGATTATCCCACGCATGATTTCCAAGTGTTACAACATTGGCCCCAGACTCTAAAAATTGCCGATATATTTTCTCGGTAATCCCTCTCCCTCCTGCTGAATTTTCACCATTAATAATTGTAAAATGCGGTCGATATTTTTCCTTTAATTTCGGTAAATAGGTTTTGATCATATCCCGTCCTGGAGACCCTACTACATCTCCAATAAATAATAATTGCATAATTAAGCCCTTTCTTTATTCAAATTCTAAACTATTTTACCACAATCTATTCTGTTGGCACTAGTGTACAAATAAGGTGGAAAATACACTCTTACGAACAAGCTCTAATTCATTGAACATCTTAATTGGTTAAGTATAGTTTGTGAAAAACATCTTTCCCCATTATTTTTCATCGTGTCAAAGAAAAAAATGTTAGAGCTTTCGCTCTAACATTTTTTATTTTGCGTATTCTACCGCTCTAGTTTCTCGAATAACGGTCACTTTAATATGTCCAGGATAATCTAGCTCTTCTTCTATTCGTTTACGAATATCTCTTGCTAATCGATGAGCTTCCAGATCATCAATACTTTCTGGGCGAACCATAATTCTTACTTCACGACCGGCTTGAATAGCGAAGGATTTCTCTACTCCATCATAGGATTCAGAAATTTCCTCTAATTTCTCTAAACGACGAATATAGTTTTCAAGTGTCTCACTTCTTGCTCCCGGTCGAGCAGCAGATAATGCATCAGCTGCTGCGACTAGTACCGCGATGACAGATGTTGGCTCAGTATCACCGTGGTGAGATGCAATAGCATTTATCACTACAGGATGTTCCTTATATTTTGTCGCTAACTCCACACCTATCTCAACATGGCTTCCTTCTACTTCATGGTCTATCGCTTTACCGATATCATGAAGTAAACCAGCACGACGAGCAAGGGTTTCGTCTTCTCCTAATTCTGCAGCAAGTAGTCCAGATAGGAACGCTACTTCCATAGAGTGCTTCAGAACATTTTGACCATAACTTGTACGATACTTTAAACGTCCTAAAATTTTGATTAAGTCAGGATGGAGTCCATGTACGCCTACTTCAAAAGTCGTTTGTTCTCCCACTTCGCGAATATATTCATCTACCTCGCGTCTAGACTTGTCTACCATCTCTTCTATACGAGCTGGGTGTATACGACCGTCCTGAACAAGTTTCTCAAGAGCAATACGAGCTGTTTCACGACGTATTGGATCAAACCCTGATAAAATAACTGCTTCTGGAGTATCATCAATAATTAAATCAATTCCTGTTAATGTCTCAAGTGTTCGAATATTACGACCTTCACGACCGATTATTCTACCTTTCATCTCATCATTTGGAAGATTTACAACTGATACTGTCGTTTCTGCTACATGCTCAGCTGCACAACGTTGAATAGCTAAAGAAAGAATCTCTTTCGCTTTCTTATCTCCCTCTTCCTTGGCACGGTTCTCTTGTTCCTTTACCATTATGGCAATATCATGGGAAAGCTCACTCTCAACTTGATCAAGAATAATGGCTCTTGCTTCATCTCTAGTTAAACTTGAAATGCGTTCTAGTTCAGCTTGCTGAGATTGTTTCATCTCGTCCACTTTGCTTTCCATCTCATCAATATGTTGTTGTCTTTTGATGAGAGAATCCTCTTTTCGTTCTAAAGTCATCTCACGTTTTGCCAGAGATTCGTCTTTTCGATCAAGGTTCTCTTCTTTTTGCATTAACCGATTTTCTTGTTTTTGCAATTCATTTCTTCGTTCACGAAGTTCACGTTCTGTTTCAATACGAAGCTGGTGATTTTCATCTTTTGCTTCTAAGAGCGCTTCCTTCTTAAGAGCTTCAGCTTCACGCTTTGCTTCTTCAAGAATTTGATCTGCAGCGTTATGGGCGCCTGCAATTTTTGCTTCTGCAATCGATCTTCGATAAAAATAGCCAACAACGACACCTACGATTAGGCCAAGCAAAATGGAGATGATAAGAATCAATGCTTCTTGCATTATTTCACCTCCTATTGCTATGAAACTTTAACTCATGTTTTTAACATGTCTGCTGATACATTGTATTACATCTCTTCAATATACAGCTCTAAGATTTTCATAACTCATTGAAAAAAATTAAAATTATACAAGTTAATTTTAATTCTGTAAAATTTGATTGTCAAGGGGTTCGCTCCATAAGAGGAAAACAATTCCACAAAGAAAAGCGAAGTCGGGTCGATCTGGGGCGACAGGCAACTGACACGACACGCAGGAAATCCTGATTTCCGGAGTGGGGTGGCAGTTGACCCCGAGCCACAAGCCGACGCAGCTAGACAAAAAGAAATGCGGAACTGACCGTTTAGCGACGTATAAACTTGAGTCATCAAGGAACGAAGGCTAAATTCGCGACGTCCTGTCGCAACGCCTTCATGACCTACATCCTGTAGGCCTAAGCGTAGTCGGCTCGATTTGGGGCGACAGGCAACTGACGCGACACGCAGGAAATCCTGATTTCCGGAGTGGGGTGGCCAGTTGACCCCGAGCCACAAGCCGACGCAGCTGGACAACATCAAGGAACGAAGGCTAAATTCGCGACGTCCTGTCGCAACGCCTTCATGACCTACATCCTGTAGGCCTAGCTGCACAGCGAAGTTCCTTTCCTTTGTAGACCTTCTGAATTTAAGAAAGGAGAGGTAAATTCTGAAGCGAATTCCCTCTCCTTAAGCACCGTATTTAGATGTCTAACTGATCTTGGCCTTCTTCTACTATACCCGTATCTAGACCATAATGTTCACGAATCTTAACCATGATTTCTTGACGAATTTCAGGGTTTTCTTTCAAAAATTGCTTAGCATTTTCTCGACCTTGACCTAGACGTTCATCATTGTAGGAATACCATGAACCACTCTTCTGAACGATATCAAGCTCAGAACCTAAGTCAATGATTTCACCTTCTTTAGAGATACCTTCCCCATACATTATATCCACTTCTGCTAAACGGAACGGTGGTGCTACTTTATTCTTCACGACTTTAATTCTTGTTTTATTCCCAACCATTTCATTTCCTTGTTTTAATGTTTCGCCACGACGAACCTCTAAACGAACAGACGAATAGAACTTAAGTGCACGCCCACCTGGTGTTGTTTCAGGGTTCCCGAACATAACACCCACTTTTTCACGAATTTGGTTAATGAAAATGGCAATAGTATTAGACTTATTAATCGCTCCAGAAAGCTTACGAAGTGCTTGAGACATTAATCGAGCTTGTAAACCAACATGTGAATCTCCCATTTCCCCTTCGATTTCTGCCTTTGGAACAAGCGCAGCAACAGAATCGATAACAATAATATCAACTGCTCCGCTTCGAACAAGTGCCTCAGCTATTTCCAGTGCTTGCTCACCTGTATCGGGTTGAGATAATAGTAGTTCTTCAATATTAACACCTAGCTTTTGTGCATAAACTGGATCTAACGCATGCTCAGCGTCAATAAACGCAGCTTGACCACCTTGGGCTTGTACCTCAGCTATCGCATGTAAAGCAACTGTCGTTTTACCAGAGCTTTCCGGTCCATACGTTTCGATTATTCTCCCCCTAGGATATCCCCCAATTCCTAATGCTGCATCCAACGCTAATGATCCACTTGGTATTGTAGAAACCCTTCGTTCTGTTTCTTCTCCAAGCTTCATAATTGACCCTTTTCCAAATTGTTTCTCTATCTGTTTCAATGCCATATCTAAGGCAGCTTTACGTTCACTCACCAATATTTCCTCCTCTTTCATAGCATTCTATTGTTTAACTAAAAGTTATGTTTAATTTGTTAAGCTATCTATACTATAAACCAGTTTACCTGTTTTGCCAAGCAAAAAACGAATAAATGTTCGCTTTTTTTACTGGTGTTTTTTTGAATCTGAAATCCATCTTAATGGAGGTCTAATTTTTTATAAGTGCATAATTACAAAAAGCATGATTTGATTTAGAAGTAGCGAATCATTATTCATCTCATTAACTATGCTTTGTTCCTTTGCCCACACAATTCGTTCAGTCCATCTTTTTATTCAGCGTATAAAAAACTGCTCAACCTATAAATTGAGTTCATGTTAACTCCCCCGTCTTTCTCATTCCCATTGTTCTTATGAAACTATGATGAAACTTGTCGATAAATGGAAACGAGCATAACAAAGACCCCTTGTAAAACAGGGGCCATTGTTATGCTAGAAAATGTTTCAATATATAATAACAACCATATTTAGTCGTTCTCATCCGAATCGATTGTCGGGTACCTGCTAACTGTAGTGGAAAAGTATAAGGTTCCCTTCCTTTAAACGATAGCCCAATCCAAACCGTCCCAACATCTTTTCCCTCACTAGGATCTGGACCTGCTACACCGGTAAAACTAATCCCTATGTCCGTTTTTAATTTCTCTCGAATATTAACGGCCATTTCTGCAGCACATTCTGAACTAATCGCTCCAGAAGAATCAAGCGTATTTTGTTGAACGTGTAACAAATCTTTTTTCGCCTCATTCGAATAACACACAATTCCACCGAAAAAATTCTCACTAATGCCAGGAAAGGAAGTGAGCTCTGCACTAAATGAGCCACCTGTTAAACTTTCTGCTATGGATATCGTTTTATTATGGCTCTTCAGTAAACGAACAACTTCCCCCATTAATGAGGAGTCATTATAGCCATATAAGTATTGACCAATCCGTTTCTTAATTTTTTCTTCAAGAGCTTGAATTAATTTATCTGCCTCTTGCTCAGACATATGCTTGGCAGTTAGACGAAGTTTGACTTCTCCGTTACTAGCAAGAGGGGCCACAGTTGGGTTTGATTGCTCATCGATAATATCTTCTATCTCTGTTTCAAGTTGAGCCTCACCAATACCAAAAAAGCGTAATACTTTGGATTTTATCACCTGTTGCTCGTCCAATTCATTTAGTAGGGCATCCCTACCATATTGCATAAACATCGGTTCTAATTCCTTAGGTGGTCCCGGAAGCAGCATGTAATAATGCGTCTCATTTTTATAAAGCATCCCAGGTGCCATACCGTAATCATTTGAAAGGATAGTCGCATTTTTCAACACCATGGCTTGTTTTCGGTTATTCTCTGTCATCGTTCGATTTGCTTTTTGAAAGTACTTCTCAATCATGTTCATTGCCTGTTCATGTAATTCGAGCTCTACTCCAATATGCTTAGCAATCGTGTCTTTCGTCAAATCATCTTTCGTTGGGCCTAATCCACCCGTAAAGATGATTAAGGAAGAGCGTGATTCAGCTATTTCTATCGCTTGTTTCAATCGATCAGCATTATCCCCTACGACTGTGTGGTAATAAACCGGAATCCCCATTTCTGCTAAATGTTGAGATAAAAACTTGGCATTCGTATTCACAATCTGTCCGAGTAATAGTTCAGAGCCAATAGCGATGATCTCTGCACGCATTAGACTCCCCTCCTTAAAAACCTATTTTGAATTTCTGAATATTTCACGATTTTTCACAAAATAATCCCAACCTGACCACAATGTAAAGAATAAGGCAACCCATAGGGCGATAGTTGCAAACGGAAATGAAATACTTTCAAAAATCACATTGTGAAGAAGTAGAGCTGATATCGCGACAATTTGTGTCCACATTTTGATTTTCCCTAACATTTTAGCAGCTACAACTTCACCGGACCCAGCTAACACAAGGCGTAACCCTGTTACAGCAAACTCCCTAGAAATAATTAAAATGACAATCCACGATGGGGCCATATTCAAATCAACTAGAATGATAAGTGCTGCTGACACTAATAGCTTGTCCGCTAACGGATCTAAAAACTTCCCTAAATTCGTTACCATATCGTATTTCCGTGCATAATAGCCGTCCACCCAATCCGTAGTGGATGCAATAATAAAAATAAGCGCTCCTACAAAATGCTCAACAGGCATCGTCGTTCCGAAAAGAGCTAACTCTCCCCATCCAAAATCAACAAGCATCATAACAACAAAAATAGGGATTAGAAAAATCCTTGAAATGGTAATCTTATTTGGTACATTCATGTTAAAATTCCTCCAAAATGTTGTAAGTAAAAATAGTCACCCCAAATAGATGACTATTCTGTCTTTACATACTGAATCGAAATCTTCTGTACAACTTCGTCGTTCACGTCAATCTCATAAGACAAAGGCTCACCGTTTATTGTAATGGTCACAGCCGGAGCATATCCAATTACAAGGTATGCTTCCGTGTCATTTGATAAGTCATATGATAGGGAATCCCCATTTGCTAAACTCTTATCATACAGTATCTCATCACTTCCATTGTATACTGTAACCCATGAATTCTGTTCATCGAGTGCCGTTAACTCCAGATTAAACGCATCAGCATTCTTCAACTCATATGTCGTTTCAACACCCAAAGTGCCCTTTACGACAATTTCTTGAGAAGGTGTATTGATTATTTCCTCGTCACCCGACTCCTCATCCGTTGAAGGTGCTTCTCCATCTGTTGATTCTTCTTCTGTTACCTCAACAGCAAGGTTGTCCTCTAAAATAATTTCATCTTTTGCTCCATCTTTAGCAGCTTTTTGACTTAAATTATCACTTGGGTCAACATATCGCTGAAATAAATACCATGCCAAAAATGCGATTCCAACAATAATGATGAAAACCAACAGCTTTGGAATAATATCTACTATTTTTGATGTCGAATCTGTCACCTTCTTTTTGCGTGATGAAACTCGGGATAACTGTTGTGGAATTTCATTCGCTTCAACATTCGGAATTTCATTCGCATATTCATCGAAAATCTCTTCAGGGTGCAAATCAACTGCCTCAGCATATTGCTTAATAAATGCCCTAACATAAAATTTCCCAGGCATTAATTCATAATTTCCTTCTTCAATTCCTATTAAATATCTTCTCTGTATTTTCGTTTTTCGTTGAAGATCCTCTAAGGAAAATCCCTTTTCTTCTCTGGCCGCTTTCAAACGAGCGCCTAGTTCGGTCAACACAACCACCTTCTAACGTTAAAAATCAAACCCTCCGAAATCATGTTCTTGAAAAAACTGATTTCGTTGGACAAGTTCATATGTAATTTCTTCTTCTGGATCATTTCGTAGTTCAATAAAATAATCAAAGTCATCCATCGTATATTCTGAATTTTGAACAAAAACATCGGGATGCTCAATAACTTTTACTGAAGACATTCTCATAATTTCTCTTACAAGCTGCCAATGCTTTTCATTTGTAGATTTTGTAGAGACGATTCCATCTAAGATAAAAATATTATTTTCATTATATTCATCTTTAATTAATTGACTGCGGATCGTTTGCTTTAAAAGTGTCGAGGATACAAATAACCATTTTTTATTGGCACAAACGCTTGAAGCAACAATAGATTCTGTTTTCCCAACCCTTGGCATTCCTCTTATACCGATTAACTTATGACCTTCTTGCTTGAAAAGCTCTGCCATAAAGTCAACCAACAGGCCTAGTTCATCACGAATAAAGCGGAAGGTCTTTTTATCATCAGCATCACGTTGAATATAGCGACCGTGGCGAATAGCCAACCTATCCCTTAATTTAGGTTCTCGAATCTTTGTTACGTTTATCGTATCCATAGTTCGTAGAATTGATTCCAAACGAGTGATTTGAGCATTATTGTCAGCTAGTAACAATAACCCCCTTCTCCCTTCGTCAACACCATTAATTGTAACAATATTTATGGAAAGCATACCTAGTAAGGAAGAAATATCCCCTAGAAGCCCTGGACGGTTTTTTTGAATTTCATATTCTAAATACCATTCTGTTTTTGCCATCATAACCTCCCAGGTCTATTTCATAAAAAATTTGATAAAGATTAGTAAAATGTCTGTTCTTTACGTAATTACCATCATATATGATTTTAACATATTAGGAAAGAATTATGAGTTTTGTTTGCAAGTTTTCAAAAAAAAAAAGAAAGAGGGATTCCCCCTCTTCCGATTTAATGATCTTGAACAAGTTTGACCATTATATTGGCTATGGCATGTTGCTCTTCCTCTGACGCTACTGACCAAAGATCTGCCAATACCTTTTCTTGTTCATTTTTCGGTTCTACTTGCTTCGCTAAATAATCTCCAATTTGATACGCTAAATCATTAATGACATCCTTATTCAGTCCGTCTTGTTCTGCGTGTTGTAGACGATCTCCTAAAAAGCCTTTCCATTCTTGCCAATTGTCTAATACACTCATGATGCAACCTCCCATTTTAAAGTTACAATTATAGTGTACGACTGAATGGCTAAAATATACGGTGTATAAAATTTACATATACCATCCACCATTAACCCCCAATACTTGTCCTGTTATATATGAAGATTGGTCTGAGACTAAGTAAGCTACGGCATCTGCTGTCTCACTTGGATAAGCAAATCTCCCAAATGGAATGTCCTCTTTCATTTCCATTTTTTCACTTTCTGAAAATCCAGAAATCATATTGGTATCTACAACACCTGGTGCTACAGCATTAACTCTTACCTCACTTCTTCCTAACTCTTTCGCTAACGCTTTCACGAAGGAAATTTGAGCTCCTTTTACAGATGAGTAGACTACTTCGCAAGCAGCTCCTGTTTGTCCCCAAATGGATGATATGATAACGATACTGCCTTTCGTAGCAAGAAGTTTAGGTAAGAGTGATTGAGTCATCATCATTGGGCTTTTCATATGAACATTCCAAAGAGTATCCATTTCCTGTTCCTTTATGTCCTGAAATAAGCTATATTGCGCTGTGCCTGAACAGTGAACAATACTATGTAGTGTATGAATATGTTTCGTTAAATGAACTGCTTCCACAGGTCGGGATAAATCTGCCTTTAAAGATATAATATCTATTTTTTCATTGCGTAACTCTTTAACCAACGCTTGGATTTCTTCTTCGTTAGAATGATAATGTAAATAAAGATTCCAACCGAGTGAGGCCAGCTTTCTCGCAACTGCTTGACCAATTCCACCACTCGCGCCTGTAATGAGGACGTACTTGCCTTTCTGCATTCTAATAGCCACCTTTCATTCGTATTGTAACGAAAAAAGATGAACTAGAAAAGGAAAGACTAAAATAGTCTGCAACAACGATTGTTAAAGCATCTAGGATATATGGCTATCTGATTGGAAATCATACTAGCCCTATCCTTACTAGAGCTTCAGAATTTTATTTTTAATTCACCAAGGGCCACGCACCCTTGACGATTAAGTGATTTATACAATGGCTATGTATGTTATAAACATCATGATGCACTCAAAGTCATCCATGCAACAGCTTATCGGCTTATCGTTCATTTAAATAAATTAAAAGCATAAAAAAACGCTCAGATTTTTCTGAGCGCTCGTCTACGTATGGTAGACATCGATAACTACTGTGGAACAATTTGACAAACAGTCATTCGTTCTTGTTCAATCATTTTGCGAGCACTGTCAACAACATCGTGGAACGTAATTTCTTCTAAAGTTGGAACGACATCAAATAAATTCATGTCATTAAATGCATACCTAGTAAATTGATTTGCAATATACTCTGGTGAATTAACGGATCGTAGAAAGCCACCTATTTTTTTCTTTCTCGTTCTTTCAAGACTTTCTTCGGTTAAATGAAGTCCTTCTTTCGCTTCAAGTAAAATAGTTTTAACCCGCTCTGCTAATTCGTCTGGCTTTTCGGTGTCGCCACCTACCATTAAAAAGCCAAAGCCATTCTCTTGCGTATAATCATAAGAAAAACTATCATCAATTAAGCCAGAATTGTACAATTCAAAGTAAGAAGTTGAGCTCTTACCGAATAACATATCTAACAAAATATTGACAGTAAGTTCATTTTTTAACAGCTCTTTCCCAGATTGGTTAACATCAATCGATTTAATTCCAACAAGACATTTAGAGGACTGAACATTCATTTTCAATACTCTTTTAGTTTGAGCAACAGTGCTAGGTTCTTGTTCAAACTTACGCTCAACCTCCTCCTGTTTTTCATAATCCTTCTTGTCTTGATTCTCTCTTACTTGGGTCATCATTTCAACTGGATCAACAGGCCCCACAATAAAGAGGAGCATATTGCTCGGATGATAAAATGTTTCATAACACTCATACAACATATCTTTCGTAATCTCACTTATTGAATCCACCGTACCAGCTATATCAATTTTAACCGGATGGTTGTGAAACATATTTTGAATAAGCCCAAAATACAAACGCCAATCAGGATTATCATCATACATACGTATTTCTTGACCGATGATCCCCTTTTCCTTTTCCACTGATTTTTCCGAGAAATAAGGTGATTGTACAAAATCCATCAATGTTTCTAAATTTTGTTCCACATTAGACGTGCTTGAAAATAAATAGGCTGTTCTAGTAAACGATGTAAATGCATTAGCTGAGGCTCCTTGTTTACTAAACTGTTGAAACACATCACCATCTTCTTTTTCAAAAAGCTTATGCTCTAAAAAATGCGCAATTCCATCTGGTACTTTCACAAGGCTATTCTGATTTAATGGGAGAAAATGATTATCGATTGAGCCATATTTTGTTGTGAATGTGGAAAACGTTTTGTTAAAACCTTTTTTAGGAAGAATATAAACATCTAACCCATTTTCCATTTTTTCATAATATAGCTCCTCATCTAGTTGGTTAAATTGAATTTTTTTCATTGCTCTCCCTCCATTCCTGTTAAAAAATAGATTGTATCCATTTCTATCTTTTGTGCTACATCGATAATTTCATCTTTTGTCGTTTTTTCAATTTGAGTCAACCAATCGTTCAAATGTATGTTTGTTTTAGCTACTACATTATGATATAGAACTTCAACTAACCCTCTAGCTGTATCAATCGTTTCTAACAATTGATTACGAATAACCGCTTTTGTTTGATCGATTTCATCTTCAGTAAAGTTGCCTTGCTTCATTTCTTCCATCTGTTCTTTAATGATTGTAACAGCTTGATCATAGTGATTAATATCAATGCCAGACATCACCATAAGCAACGCTTTGTGACTTTCTAAACGACTAGCAGCATAGTATGCAAGACTTGCCTTTTCACGAACATTAATAAACAACTTACTGTGGGAGAAGCCACCAAATATTCCGTTAAAGAGCTGAAGTGCATAATAGTCTGTCTCACCATATGTGACATGAGTACGGTACCCAATGTTTAATTTCCCTTGATTCACTGCCTGCTCTTCTTTAATGACTTGAATTTCGCTTCGCTCACTACTCCTCGTAACACTCGATGCTTGCCCTTGTCTTTCACTCAGATGAAATAGCTCTTCACAATACGTATTTACCTCTTGATCATCTACGTCCCCAATAACATATAAATCTAACTCATCTTCATTAATCGCTCTTTTGTAATAATCGAATAGATTATTTGATGTAACCCCCTCTACCTCCTCTTTTATACCAGCTGGTTGGATAGCATAAGGTTCACCTTTACACATTTCTTGGACAAGTCTAGCACTTGAGAAACGCATTTTGTCATCGTAAATAGCTTGAATTCGTTGCTTTTGATTTCTTTTCTCTTGTTCAACAGTGCCATCATGAAATGATCCGTTCTCTAAATTTGGATTCAAAATAACATCTGCTAAAAACGCGAGCGCTTTCTTTAATAATGGTGGAGAATTCGTTAAAAATTTTTCATTCGCAATTTCGATTGAAAAGCTTATGACATGATTTTCTCCTTTTTTGCTTAAATCAACGAAAAAATTCGCCCCGTATAAATCATCTAAATATGAACGCAATGCCGTTGTCGTCGTATAAGTGGCTGTACTGCTTTGTAATACATAAGGCAATAGCCCTCTTACAGTTACATCCTCATTCGTTAATGGTGCTTTCATTTTCCAAACAATCGTATTCGTTTTATACTTATCTGTTTTAACAGTGTGAAGTGTAAATCCTTGTTGTTTAGAAATACATTCATTTACAATGCTCATCGCTTGTTCCTCCTTCGCCACATCATCTACTTCAATATTATATTGATAGTGTTGTATCAAGTTATTTTTACTATACATGTTTTTCGTTATACCGTACAAGTATTTACCTGTTCATGAATATTTTTCTTCCTATAAAAATATATTACATCCCTATCTATTTGTATGCACAGCTCCGGCAATATTTTAATTGTCAAACCGCTCCCTTCTCATCCTCCTCCAGTCCTAAAGTTCAATCGGAGCAAAATTCGAGCTTTTTCGTCAATTTCTGTTAAACTGGAGGTACATCGTTTAGAGGGGGAATTCTAATGGAATTAGAAGCTTATTTTAAACCATTTCGACAAAACGTAATTGGACATCATCATCCAATTACAACTCCATTTGGCGAAAAAGAAATACACTATTTTGATTGGGTAGCAAGTGGAAGAATGTACGGACCAATCGAAAATAAAATGCTGACAGAATTTAGTCCTTTTGTGGCCAATACCCACACTGAGTCGAATTGGACAGGCCAATTTATGACAAACGCTTATAAACATGCACATAAAGTAATCAAAAAACATGTTAATGCTAACGAAGACGATATTATTATTACAGAAGGGACAGGTATGACTGGTGTTATTAATAAGCTTCAACGAATTCTCGGACTTAAATATCCAGAACAATTCGATAAGTCCACTATTCCTCAAGATGAAAGGCCTATAGTTTTTATCACCCATATGGAACACCACTCAAACCACACTTCTTGGATAGAAACCATTTGTGAAGTGGTCGTCATTCCGCCAGACAAAGACGGACTCATTGATTTAGAGGCCTTCCATCAATTATTAAAAGTTTATGCAAATAGAAAGACAAAAATTGGTGCATTTTCCGCTTGCTCAAATGTTTCTGGCATCCAAACTCCTTATCATCAATTAGCTAAAATGATCCACGAGTTTGGTGGAATTGCCATTATTGACTTTGCTGCATCAGCCCCTTATGTTGAAATAAATATGCACCCTGATGACCCACTCGAGAAGCTCGATGCAATCGTCTTTTCTCCCCATAAATTTCTTGGAGGGCCAGGAACTAGTGGTGTATTAATTTTTGATCGTGCTTTATATAAAAATCATATACCTGACCATCCAGGTGGCGGTACAGTCACCTGGACCAACCCTTGGGGCGGTCGTGGCTATATAACGAATATAGAAGAAAGAGAAGATGGAGGAACACCGGGCTTTTTACAAGCGATTCGAACCGCTCTTTGTATACAATTAAAAGAGGACATGGGTGTTAACAATATCAAAAAACGAGAGGAAGAGCTTTTAGACCTATTATGCCAACGCCTTGCGGGTATTCCAAAAGTACATATTATGGCAGGGAAGCATAGAAAAAGGCTCCCTATTATTTCCTTTTATGTTGAAGGGATTCATTATAATTTAGTTGTCCGTCTACTTAACGATTTATACGGAATACAAGTACGAGGGGGCTGTTCATGTGCTGGTACATATGGTCATTATTTATTAAATATCGATAAAGAAATGTCCGATACCATCTCATCTGAAATTGAGTCTGGTGGATTAGTTGCTAAACCGGGGTGGGTTAGAGTTTCATTACATCCAACAATGGAAAATAAAGATGTCGACTATATCACAGATGCCTTAAAATATATTATTGAGCATATCAGTGACCTCGAAACAGACTATCAATTTATCCCAAGCTTAAATGACTTTGAACATCAAGCGAAGGTTGATCAACAAATCAGTTCGTATTTTCACCTTCCACTACACAAGACTAAATAAAATTAAAAGGAAGAGTTGCCTGAGCAACTCTTCCTTTTTACTTACCTTTTACCCTTTACATAAGGTGTACCTAACGCTTTTGGAGCATCAGCACGTCCGATAAATCCAGCTAATGCTAAAATCGTTAAGACATAAGGAGCAATTAATAGATATACATTCGGTATATTTTCTAATAAAGGAATAGAATTCCCAATTACACTTAAGCTTTGTGCAAATCCGAAAAACAAGGCAGCTCCCATCGCACCCAATGGATGCCATTTACCAAAAATTAAGGCTGCAAGTGCCATAAACCCTTGACCATTAATGGTAGCGTGGTAGAAGTTTGGTGATAATGCTTGCGCGTATACTGCCCCACCAATTCCTGCAAGGGCACCTGATAGGATTACACCAATGTAACGCATTTTTGTTACGTTTATTCCCATCGTATCCGCTGCCATCGGATGCTCTCCGACGGATCGAAGACGTAATCCAAATGGTGTTTTCGCCATGATAAACCAAACAAGAAAGGCTACACCAATAGCTAAAAATGGAGGCGCATATGTGTTAGTAAAGAAAATGTCACCAATCACAGGAATATCACTTAAAAAAGGGACATCAATTTTACCAAAAGTTTGTGTTGCGTCATCTGTTTGACCTTTATCATACAACAGCTTTACAAGGAATAACGTCACCCCTAATGCTAGTAGGTTTATCGCTACACCCGATACAACTTGGTCCGCTCGGAAGGTAATGGATGCGACCGCATGAAGGATAGAGAATAATCCACCAGCAACCATTGCGACAATAAGAGCGAGCCACGGTGTTGCACCACCGAATTGATCAGCAAAATTTAAATTAAAGACAATACTTGAAAACGCTCCTATGATCATTAAGCCTTCGAGTCCAATATTTACGACACCTGAACGTTCTGAGAACGCTCCGCCTAAAGCTGTGAAAATAAGTGGAGAGGCGGCAATTAATGCTGACGGTACAACGATAGCTAAAATTTCAATGATACCCACTTATTTCACCTCCTTTTTACTGATTCGTTCAATAAACCAGCGAATCATGTAACTTGATGCAACAAAGAAAATGATTAAAGCAATAATAATATCAACTAATTCATTTGGAACTCCTGCTTGAAGTGGCATATTTAATGCACCTTGTTTAAGGCTTCCAAAAAGTACTGCAGCTAAGATGATTCCAATTGGTCCATTTGCCCCTAACAAAGCAACAGCGATGCCATCAAATCCAGTTCCTGTAAATCCACCTTTAATTGAAGCGTATTCAAAAGTTCCTAGCCCTTCCATTGCTCCAGCAAGTCCAGCGAAAGCACCTGAAATAACCATGGAATAGATAATATTTTTATTCACATTCATCCCTGCATATTGTGATGCATGCTGATTAAATCCTACTGAACGTAACTCATATCCAGTCGTTGTTTTCTCTAATAAGAACCACATGATAAATACACAGAATAATGCGATAAAAATTCCCCAATGCATGCGAGATAAATCAGTTAAGCCTTCGAAAAATTCTGAACGTAATGAGGCGGATTCTGCAACTCTTTCTGTTTTATCTCCGTTATCACTCAACACATTCTTAATAAAATAGTTTGTCACATGTAGAGCAACATAGTTCATCATAATGGTGACAATAACTTCATGGACACGGAATCGTGCCTTTAATAACCCTGGAATAAATCCCCAAAGAGCTCCTGCTAATGCTGCCGCCAATACAGCTAATGGTAAATGGATGAGTTTTGGCAACTCGACTGCTGTTCCCACCCAAACGGCTGCAAGCCACCCAACAATTAACTGGCCTTCAACTCCAATATTAAAAAGTCCCGTACGGAAGGCGAATGCTACCGAAATTCCCGCTAATAGTAGTGGGGTTACGAGTCGAACCGTTTCACCAAAATAAAACTCATCCCCAAAGGCCCCTTGCCAAAGTGCGGCAAATGCATCTAACGGATTGTAGCCTGAAAGAATCATAATAAGAGTTCCAACAGCTATTCCTAAAATTACAGCAATAACTGGAACTATAATATTAACGAATCGATTAGACATTCTTCACACCTGCCTTTCCTTTCGTTTCACCAGCCATTAAAAGTCCTAGCTGTTGTTCTGTCGTTTCTTTCGGATCAACAATTGCTACAATTTCCCCTTCATAAATAACTGCAATCCGATCGCTTACGTTCATAATTTCATCAAGTTCAAACGATACTAATAAAACCGCTTTTCCTTGATCTCGTTGTTCGATAAGACGCTTATGAATAAATTCAATCGCCCCAACATCAAGCCCACGAGTAGGCTGGGCAGCAATCAATAAATCAGGATTACGATCAATCTCTCGACCAATAATCGCCTTCTGCTGATTTCCACCGGATAAAGCACGAGCCTGTGTATACTCACTTGGTGTACGCACATCAAACTCTTCAATGAGCTTTTTAGCATGAGAATATATTTCCTTGTAATTTAAAACACTAGATTTCGAGAATGGAGCTTGATAATAGGTTTGTAGAACCATATTCTCACCAACCGGAAAGTCTAATACTAGTCCATGTTTATGACGATCCTGCGGTATATGAGCAAGTCCAGCTTCCGTAATTTTCCTCGGTTTTTCATTAAGGATATTGTTTCCATTCAGTTTAATACTCCCGCTTTCACTTTTCGTAAGCCCGGTTATCGCTTCAATTAACTCAGATTGTCCATTGCCATCAACACCAGCAATACCGATGATTTCCCCCGCACGTACAGCTAAGTTCAATTTGTTAACGGCAACAATTCCTCTTGGATCTTTCACTGTTAACTCTTCTATTTCTAATACTTTATGTGAGGGAGTAGAAGCCACTTTTTCAGTAGAAAATGTCACTTCACGACCGACCATTAAACTAGCTAGCTCATTTGGGTTTGTATCTGGTACATTAACCGTACCAATCCCTTCCCCTTTCCGGATAACGGTCACTCGGTCACAAACCTCCATAATTTCCTTCAGCTTGTGAGTAATGAGGATAATCGATTTTCCCTCTTTAATAAGCGTTTTCATAATTTGAATCAGTTCACTTATCTCTTGTGGTGTCAAGACGGCTGTCGGTTCATCAAAAATTATAATCTCTGCCCCACGATATAATGTTTTCAAAATTTCAACACGCTGCTGCATCCCAACTGATATATCAGAAATTTTGGCAGAAGGATCTACTTTCAGCCCGTAACGCTCAGAGATTTCTCTAACCTCTTGTTCTGCCTTTTTTATATCGACCGTCGCGAACTTTTTAGGCTCACTTCCTAATATAATGTTTTCTGTAACGGTGAACGTTTCAACTAACATAAAATGTTGGTGAACCATTCCAATCCCTAAGTCGTTTGCGATATTAGGGTTTGTAATGTTGACAGGTTTCCCTTCAACACGAATTTCGCCTTTTTCTGGCTGATATAGACCAAAAAGAACATTCATAAGGGTTGATTTTCCTGCACCGTTTTCTCCTAATAAAGCGTGAATTTCACCCTTTTTAAGTTGTAGTGTAATATTGTTGTTAGCTACAATACCAGGAAACTCTTTACGGATATTAAGCATTTCAATAACATAATCCATAATTTCTCCACTCCTCTCCTAAATTAATAGGAAAATATAGTTAATTGTAAGAGGTCAGACGATATTAATTAAAAAAAATGAGGTTTCAGGTTTCCCCCTTAAAAGATTAAGTGAAAGATAGAATGAGCTTTCTATTCTTCAATTAATCTTCTAAAGGAAAGGGAATAAGGAAAGTTCCTTATCCCCTTTGTTCATTAGCTAGTAGAAAATGATTATAATTGATCGCGAGTTTCTGGAACTTCGATCTCACCATTTTTAATTTTTGCTGTCCATTCTTCTACAGCAGAAAGAATGTCCGCTTTATTTTCTAGTTCTTCATTTAATTCAGCAAGACCAACGCCATCTTCCGCTAATCCGTAAGAAATAACCTCTCCACCAGGGAACTCATCATTCATAGCTTTTGTTGCTACATCTTGAACGGCACGGTCAACACGCTTTAACGCTGATGTTAAAATAATGTTCTTCTTCTCACCATTTACTTCAACTTCACCTTCAGCAGATTGATCAGAATCTACTCCGATAGCCCAAAGAACTCTTTCAGGGTCTTTTTGTTTTAAATCTTTCGCTTCTTTAAATAGTCCTTTACCAGTACCACCTGCAGCATGGAAAATAACGTCTGCTCCAGAAGAGTACATAGAAGATGCGATAGGCTGAGCTAACTCAGGCTTGTTAAAATCACCAGCATATTTTACATCAACTTCAGCATCAGGGTTAACCGCTTCAACACCTGCTAGGAAACCAACTTCAAAGCGTTCAATTACCTCAATTTCCATACCGCCGATAAAACCTATTTTATTAGATTTTGTCGCAAGTCCTGCTGCAACTCCAGCAAGGAATGAACCTTCTTGTTCTTTAAATGTTATGCTCGCTACGTTGTCTTGCTCTACTACTCCATCTACGATACCGAAATTAACTTCTGGGCGTTGTTCTGCAATTTCAGCAATTGCATCAACCATTAAGAATCCAATTCCGTATACTAGGTTAAAATCTTCGCGTACAAGTGTATTTAAGTTTGTAGAATAATCTGCATCAGATTTTGATTGAAGGTAGTTGTATCCACCTTTTCCTTCTTTAAGTCCATTTTCTGCACCAAACGCTTCTAGACCTACCCAAGCAGATTGGTTAAAGGATTTATCATCAATTCCACCAGTATCCGTTACCATTGCAACAGAAAACTCTGATTCTGTCTCTGCTGTGTTTCCAGCTTTCTCTTCATCCTTCGAGCCACAGGCTCCTAAAATCGTTCCCGCTGCTAAAATTAATGATAAAGCCAAGCCAAATTTACGTTTCTTCACTATCATGTACCCCCTAGTAAATATGAATAGTAATTAGTAGGTATGCTATTTGAACAGTTAAATTCGTTTCCTTAGTACATGGAAGCTGAACTTATCTGCCCGAAAGTAGTTGACTGAGTATAGGATCGGCTGATCCTTCTCATCGTAGTGCATTTGTTTTAAAATCAGTAGCGCTGTTTCTGGTTCACAATGAAGAATTGGAGAAATTTTCTCATGAAACCCCATTGGTTCAATCTGAGCTACTGCATAGGAAATTGACACATCTCCTTCTTTATCAAGACCTACTAATAATGACTCATTTTCATGTGTCAATTTTTCAGGGATGATATGAGAAGGAATCTTATCAATACAATAAACGATCGGTTCTCCGTTAGCCGTTCGAACCCTTTCGATTACAACCATTTCATCCTCTTCTTCACAAGTAA
The DNA here is from genome assembly GCF_037120725.1 of Bacillus spongiae. NCBI lineage: Bacteria > Bacillati > Bacillota > Bacilli > Caryophanales > Bacillaceae > Bacillus > Bacillus spongiae. The sequence continues at coordinate 385,822 of NZ_JBBAXC010000002.1, read as the reverse complement.
ATCGGCGAACATCTTCCTCGGTAGGTCCTTGGGTTGTAGAACTTAAGAAAATGGTCCCAGGTGTCATACCAGCCTGTTTAATCATGTTAGTTACGCTATTTAACTGTTCTATCCCTGAAGTAAATAACGGTTTAGCATTTACAAATGTACCTACGCCATGTCGACGAACAATGATATTTTCCTCTTCTAAAATTCTCAACGCCTCTCTTAACGTGGCTCTTGAGACCCCTAGCTGTTTCGATAAATCAAACTCAGATGGAAGCTTTTCTTTTTCTTTGTATTTACCAGCTTCAATATCTTGTTTCAAGCGATCAATGACTTGTAAGTACAAATGTCTCGTATCTGTTCTAATTGTCACTTGGTACCACCACCATACTTTCTTAAGACATCAGACCTCTGATGCATTCATTCCTACTAATCGAAAATACTATAACACTTTTCCTATAAGAAATAAATAGAAAGAATGGATTTTGTCGAAATATCATAAAAAAATAAGAATTCTAACTATTATAAATGGACGAAAATAGAATAAATAACAATTATAAGGGTGTTTTATAGGTATAAACACCTGTTTTCTCCCTTATTTCAGAATATTACATCTTTTTAAATGATTATGTTCTTTATTTAAATTTATTATGCAAGCGATTACAATAGTATGACCTATTCGTGGATAAATAGGAATGATGTCTGACGTCTATCTAGTATGTTCCTATTATATGTATTTCATTAATTGTATACCTCTTCATTTTTATACCTGACTACTTCATTAAAAAAGTGCTATACCTTACGTGGATACAAAATGCTACTTCCTGATTTAAACTTTCGCCCTATTCTTTTCAACCACTTAAATAGAAACCTATCCTCTCCCTCAAACAATTTACGCTTTCTCGTAATCCTTTACTATTTTCTACACCTTTCTTTATAAGAGGTAAATTTTAACTTGCTGAAATTCATAGAACATTGTAAAATGATGAAGAAAATTAGTTTTCAGATTATTATTGTTATTTTTGTAAGCGTTAACACTATTTGTAATTCGTTCAACACGACTAAGTAAGGGGAGAGGAATAAAGATGAACAGAAAAATAAGAGATTTTCGTTTCATAATAATGATAACGTTATCATTATTATTAACCACTAGTTTTATACCTCCAAGAAACGTAATTGGAGCAGAGAACAACGTTGAAGTTTGGTTAACGACAGCAGATCAACAGCAGCTACTACAAAAGCAAGCTGATATTCAAGTATCTTCAAATAACCCATCGAATCACTATACCATTAATGTTGATGAAAATAGAGAGTATCAAGAAATGGATGGATTTGGTGCGGCGATGTCAGGCTCATCTGCGTACCTGTTCAATCAAAAGCTAAGTAATGTACAGCGCCAAGCCGTACTAAATGACCTCTTCGGTAGTGATGGAATTGGCTTAAATTTTGTTCGCCACACAGTCGGTGCATCGGATTTCTCACTTGAAAACTTTTCGTATAATGATATAGCAAGCGGGACAACCGATTTTCCTTTAAATCATTTTTCTATAGATAAAGATAAACAAAATGTGATTCCAATGTTAAAAGAAGTTTTAACCATTAACCCAGATTTAAAACTTTTAGGTACGCCTTGGAGTGCACCTGCATGGATGAAAGACAGTTCCACTCTAAATGGAGGGAAGCTTCTACCTCAATATTACCAAGCTTATGCTGATTACATCGTAAAGTATATTAATAGCTATGAAAATGAAGGTCTTCCAATCTATGCTTTTACTGTCCAAAATGAACCGCATCACGAAACTTCGGGCTACCCTAGTATGATGATGGAAGCTTCTGAACAAATTGATTTTATAAAAAATCATTTAGGACCTACGTTTACGAATGAATCAATAGACACGAAAATTCTTAGTTGGGACCATAACTGGAATGAATATGACTATCCTATTGAAGTATTAAATGATGAAGTTGCCAAGTCCTATATAGCAGGCACTGCATTCCATTGCTATGCTGGTACTCCCGATCAACAGTCCTTCGTTCAGAATGCTCATCCTGATAAAGGGATATGGTTCACTGAATGTTCTGGTGGTGAGTGGTCTACAGATTTTGGCGAGAATTTAGCCTGGAACATGTCTAATGTAGTAATCGGTTCCACTCGAAATTGGGCAAAATCTGTTCTTTTATGGAATTTGGCATTAGACGAAAATTATGGTCCGATTAATGGTGGGTGTACAGATTGTCGCGGTGTCGTGACGATTAACCAAACCAATGGGGACGTCCAGAAAAATGTCGAGTATTACGTCCTTGGTCACATTAGCAAATTTGTTAATCCTGGCGCAAAACGAATCGATACAAATTTTGACGATGACTTACAAAATGTCGCTTTTAAAAATCCTGATGGATCAAAAGCGTTGCTAGTATTAAATAACGCCACAACAGAGAAGACTTTTAATGTAAAAGACGGAGCATCCTCTTTTTCTTATACTCTTCCAGCAGGAGCAGTCGCAACGTTTGTGTGGGGAGATGAAAATGCTGCAGATAACAATTTAGTTGTTAATAACGGCTTCGAAACAGGAGATTTTTCACAATGGCACAGCTGGACTCCTGAAGGACAAGAAACAGCTCATAAAATAGATACTGACTTTCCTTTTTCGGGTACATTTAAACTGACACATTGGAATTCTACTGCTTATAAACAAACGACCTATCAACATATTAATGCTTCAAATGGAATGTACAAATCATCTGTTTGGGTTCGTTCAGGTGGTGGCCACAATACGTTACGATTAGAAGCGAGTAATTATGGAGGACCAACTTTATATTCTACTATTGGATCCTTTTCTATTGGCAATTGGACCATGTATGAAATTGATAATATTCCTGTAACGGCAGGAACAATTACCATTGGTGTTCATTCAGACGGAAATGCAAATGATTGGGCTGTATTTGATGACTTTCAGCTTATAGCAAAATAAAGAAAACGAGGCTGGGACAGAAGCATTCCAGCCAAAGGAAAAACCGAACTATAATGAAAAACTCTAATATAGAGTTCCAATATAGTTCGGTTTTTGTAATTATAACTCTTGTTATATAAGAAATTATTCGGCTTAGAGAATGGTACATTTAGTTTTGTCCCAGCCTCGCTTTTTGTTTTCGTAAAATAGGAATGGGAAACCGCTCGTGATCACTCTTCTAAAAAAAATTGAATGATTTTCATAAAGATGTTCTACATATACATAATATTGTAGGTAGCCTTGATAATTCCATTAGAATACTGCTTCATATCCATTAATTCCAATTTAAGGGAAGGATTTATGCTACCGAACAAGGAAATTCCTTCACCGACTATAATAGGATTAATCTTTAATACTAATTGATCAATAAGTTTATGTTTAATCAACGAGCCTGCTAATTCTCCACCCCCACATAACCAAATTTTACTGTTGACTTGCTGCTTTAGATCCTTAATAAATACAATAGCATCTTCTTTAATTAGTTTGACTTCCTCATTGGACATAAACTCTAAAGAGTTTGAAAATATGTAGTGTTTTATGCCCTTATAGCTAGGTTCACCAGGCTTAGCTCCTAATTGAAATCCGAATTCATATGTTTTTCCACCCATCAACACGGATTCATATTGCTGTATATCTGTTAAAAAGTCAGGAACATGATCCCCTTCAAATAAAAAAAGAGATTCGTCAATTTTCCCCTCTATCATAGGTTGGTCTGCAATAAAATTATCTAATGAAACGGCAACATAATAAATTATTTCAGCCATTCAATCATCCCTCCTAAAGAGTTCATCTCTATTTACTCCCAACATGCAGCCAGCTAAAATGCTTTCTAGAAAAATACTCATTTCTGATAGGCTACCAAGTAATGCTTTTAAGGTATCAAGAAAACTATTGCTACCTCTTAACAAAATACTATTCAACAACCGTGCTCCTCATAACCATTTGTCAATATCTTATCAATTTAACCAAAGAGTTGGTATATACCTTAAAAATAAAAATCACACGATATTGCATTCATTGCGAAAGACGAAATAAACCGAAAAGTATAGGAGGTTAAAATATTGAATTTAACCTCCCCTTACTCTAGTATTAGTTTTACTTTTTCGTTAAAATCCTTAACCATTAGGCTATTGTTTTACTCTACAAGCTTAATGAACTATTTGAAGAGGCTATCAATTTTGTTTCGGTCATAATCGAATAGCCATTCATTATAAACTTTATAACTATCTCGTATTGTATCAATTGATGTGGCAATCAAGTTACAACCTCTATCATCATAAACATGAAAAATAGTTTCTCTATCCCTATTTATTATGTAAAAATCATGAAAAATGCTTGGCCATAAGCCCATATCTTGATTACAAATTTTAATATTTGAACGTATTGAAAATCAGATGTTTTGCATGCAAGACTAAATCGATGTGTTCTATAGACTCCATCCTCATCATCCTCTGGGAAGATATACGGAATGGTACTTTGCTGTAACGCTAATAAAACGGAACTCTCTTTTACATACTTAGAAAAAATGTTCAATTTATGTTAAAAAGTGTTGCCGTCTGCGAAATCATTTACATCTACAACTAGATAAATATTATCTTCCGGTGCATGTAAAAACTTAATAAACATTTTTTAAATATGGACAATTTTGATAAATAGTAGTGCTATCATAGTCCACACCTAACTCGAACCGAATGCCAATTTCCCAATGATAAAAAAGGGTGGTCTTTAAGTTAAGTTAGGGAACTTTGCTTTCAGATATCTATTTAAGGACATGTAAAGACTTCCTCTCTTAGTGTTTGAACGTGTACTTCTTGTGTATTTTACCTATTTCTTAATTATAAATAGACTTTGGTCAACTTTCCGATGACAATCTCAATAACTGTCGTGCACCTCCCAAACCGTTCTAAATAAAAGATTAAGAAAGCTAACATGTATACGGATTATAGTTTATTAAGAAACTTATCTATCAAGCTTTTAGTAATAAAATCGAAAAAAGCGCAAGGTGATCCTGCATAACTTAATTCATAAATACCGATGTAATTTACGGAGATTAGAAGGAATACACAGTTTACGCAACAATTTGTGGTGGAGTTTACTATATAAGACACCCACGTTGCGAGCTGATGACTGAAAAAAAAAAAAAATCCTGTCAAAATATAAACAGGATTTTTACATTACAAATGATAAAAGATGGTATCTTATTAGGATGATTGCTCTTCAGAAGGTTTTCCAATTAGCACTGTACGAGGCTTGCTTCCTTCATAAGGTCCGACGACACCTCTCTCCTCCATTGCATCGATGAGGCGAGCAGCACGTGTATACCCAATTCGGAAACGGCGTTGAAGCATGGAAACGGATGCCGTTTGCATTTCGGCAATAAGCTGTACTGCTTCGTCATATAATTCATCTTCCGCTTGAGAAGTTACTTGCTCTTCGTTTTCATCTGGAATCATCTCTTCTTGGTACTGAGCTTTCTGTTGAGAAATAACAAAATCCACAACTTCCTCAACTTCATCATCTGATAAAAATGCTCCTTGAACCCGTACTGGCTTAGATGCCCCTACTGGTAAAAATAGCATATCTCCTCTTCCTAATAGCTTTTCTGCGCCTCCCATATCGAGAATCGTTCGGGAATCCGTTTGGGATGACACGGCAAATGCAATTCTAGAAGGAATATTCGCTTTAATTACTCCTGTGATAACATCTACCGACGGTCTTTGAGTCGCAATAATTAAGTGAATCCCCGCTGCTCTGGCCATTTGAGCAAGTCGTGTAATCGAGTCTTCGACATCATTTGAAGCGACCATCATAAGGTCTGCTAACTCGTCGACAATAACGACGATATAAGGTAGATTTGGTTGTTTTTCTTCTTGTTCTGAATTGTGACGATGAATATATTCATTATACCCTTCAATATTTCTCGTTCCAGTATGCGAGAATAATTCATACCGTCTTTCCATTTCACTAACAACCTTTTTTAATGCTTGAGAAGCTTTTTTTGCATCTGTTACGACAGGTGCAAGTAAGTGTGGGACCCCATTATAAACATTTAGTTCTACCATTTTAGGGTCTACCATCATTAGTTTTACTTCATGTGGCTTTGCCCTCATTAATATACTCGTAATAATTCCATTAATACAAACACTCTTTCCACTACCTGTTGCTCCTGCAACAAGTAAATGAGGCATTTTATTTAGTTCAGCTCCAACTGCCTCTCCTGTAATATCTCTCCCTAAACCAATCATTAGTTTTGAATCAGGGCGGTCTTTTTCATTTGACTCAAGCACTTCTCTTAACGAGACCATTGCCACTTCTGAATTTGGCACTTCTATCCCAATAGCTGATTTACCCGGAATGGGTGCTTCAATTCGAATATCTTTGGCCGCTAATGCTAACGCCAAATCATCTGTTAAATTAACTATTTTACTTACCTTCACCCCTACATCGGGATGTATTTCATATTTTGTTACGGCAGGCCCTAGGTGAACTTGTGTTACCTTTGCCTTAACTCCAAAGCTTTGGAAAGTCCTCTCCAGTTTAGCTGCGTTTGCATGTATAAGACGATACTCACTACTTTGATCAGCTTGTCTAGGTCGGCTCAATAAAGAAATAGGAGGAAGTTCGTAATCGACGTTTTCAACTTCAGTAAATGTAATAGATGGTAGTGAAGCTTCTTCTTCCGTCGAGACCTTACTCATTTCGCCCTTGTTCTCTGATTCACTATTCTCAATATATTGATCATCTGGTGCAGAATCGTCCCCATACGCTTTTTGAACAAAACTAGAAATAATCGGATCAATTCGTTCTTCTTCATCATCACTCTCTACTATTTCATAAGAAGTTGTTTCCAAAGCCTCATTTGATTGATCCTCTTTTTTCTTTTCGTTCTTTCGCATCTTTCTATTTTCTTTCTTTTGCTTGCGATCCTCTTTCCACTCTTCCAAATCCTGCTGAAACGCGTTCCACTGTTTTTTTACTAAATCTTTTACATAGTTAAAGAATTGTCCAAACAACTCACCAAATGATTTTCCTGTTAAAAGGATGAATCCAATCATAATGAGAATAATACTAAAAATTTGGGTCCCCCATGAATCAAATAAAAAATAAAAGAGGGCAAATAGAGTTGCTCCTAACATCCCTCCACCCAAGTCTGAAGTTGAAAGCTCGCCTCGAACGTCTGCCCAGAATAAGCTCCAAGTATTTTTAATTACACTTGTAGACATTTGACCATTATTTGATAACTGATTAAATAATTCAACATGACTAAGTAATAATAGAGCAAGTACAATTATGTATACGCCTACAAGTCGCATCCGAAATAAGAACGGCATTTCCCTTTTAATCATTAAATATCCTGAGAGTGCAATCATTCCGATAAAAGCTAGAATAAACCATTCACCAAGGAAAAAGCGTGAAAAAAGAACAAAAGCTTTTCCTACGGCTCCTACTTCCACAATAGCAATTAAGCTTAATGCAATCAGGACCATACCTATAAGCTCATATTTTAATGTTTGTTTTATTTTTGTTTGCTTTCGAGACCGCTTTTTTCTTTTTGCCATTTGTCATCACCTATTTTTAATTGCTCGATAGAAAAAGCAGCCAACATCGGCTGCTGTTACCTCCTTATTATACCATACACAATAGAACCTAACACAGTTAAATAAAATCAGAAAGGTACTGTCCTGGCGTAATGCTGTCGTTCATATAATGTTGTGGATCACTACTTAACACTCTGACAACTCTATAGCCTTGTTGGTCTTGCTGGACAATGACAGGTATTCCATTAAACGTTACCATCTTTTGCTCATCATATAGATTTATCGCTGTTGGGAAGATGAGTTCATAAGGAACCGTCGTATGTAAAATCATTGAATAAGCTCCTCCTTATTATCCTTGTCTTGGTCAATTAGTTCATTTAACTTTTTAATAGCTTCTCCTACGCCACCAACAAAATCAATCAGCCCATATTTTACAGCATCATTTCCCACGACATTCGTCCCGATATCTCTAGTTAAATTCCCTTTTGCAAACATTAAATTCTTAAAATCCTCTTCAGAAATATTGCTATGACCTGTCACAAATTTAACGACCCGCTCTTGCATTTTATCTAAATACTCAAATGTTTGCGGAACACCAATGACTAACCCTGTAAGACGAACAGGATGGATTGTCATCGTTGCTGTTTCAGCAATAAATGAATAATTACACGAAACAGCAATAGGAACACCGATAGAATGTCCCCCTCCTAACACGATTGAGACAGTTGGTTTAGATAATGATGCTAACATTTCTGATATTGCCAAACCTGCTTCAACATCACCTCCAACAGTGTTTAAAACGATCAAAACCCCTTCTATTTTCGGGTTTTGTTCTATCGCTACAAGCTGAGGAATAATGTGCTCATACTTTGTCGTCTTATTTTGAGGGGGAAGCTGCATATGACCTTCTATTTGTCCGACAATGGTTAAGCAATGAATGTTTGAATCCTGTGACATTTGTGGTACATTCGTTTGACCCAATTGCTGTATCTTTTCTAAAAGGGGTGATGAGCCTTTGTCATCTTTACCTTTTTCCGGTGTCGGTTGATTCATAAATAAAGAATGGTCCATTCTCTTTCCAACTCCTTCTATACGTATATCTCTAGTATCTTTCACTTTTAGCTTTTCATTCAATGAATACTAATTAGCTTTTCAATCGGTATATTACCGACCGACTAAAGAAAACTAAAAAAACACACAGCTATATTCATTACTATAGCTGCGTGTTTTATAAAAATGGGCGTTCTTTTTTCCCAGTTAACTTATTTGTCTTACACTTCCATAATGATTGGTAAAATCATTGGACGACGCTTCGTTTTATTAAACAGGAAGTAATTTAGTTGATCGCGAATTTCTTGTTTAATATTTGACCATTCGAAGCTTTTCTTTGCAATGTTTCTTTCAACAATCTCTTTTATTAAGTCAGTTGATTGTTCGATAAGTTTCTCGGATTCTCTTACATAAACAAATCCTCTTGAAATAATCTCAGGTCCTGACACAATAGAATGGTCTCTTCGATTCAATGTCACTACAACAATAAAAATTCCATCTTGTGACAGAAGCTTACGGTCACGTAAAACGATGTTTCCAACATCTCCAACACCTAGGCCATCAATCAATACGTTTCCTGCAGGAACTTTGCCACTTACTCGCATCTTTTTCTCCTTATACTCAACAATATCACCTTTATCGGCAATATAAATATGATGACGAGGAACTCCAGATGCATGTGCTAAAGCAGCATGACTACGAAGCATGCGATATTCACCTTGAATTGGAATAAAATATTGAGGCTTCATTAAGTTTAACATCATCTTTAAATCTTCTTGACTTCCATGACCTGATACATGTACTTTCTTTGGTCCCGTTAAAACATTTGCCCCCGCTCGATAAAGCATATTCACTGTTTTAGATAATATAAGCTCCATACTTGGCGATGGCGTAGCGGCGATAAAGACTGTATCTCCTTCTTCAATATTGACATGTTTATGGTTTTGCTTGGCCATCTTTTGAAGAGCTTCTAGAGGCTCACCTTGATTGCCAGTAGCTAAAATAACGATTTCATCTTGATTGTATCCTTTTGCCTCTTCCATAGGAATCAGTATATCTTCTTGGACATGAAGGTATCCTAACTTTAAAGCAATTTCAAATACACGTTCAATACTTTTCCCTACAACAGCCACTTTTCGTTGGTTAGCATAAGCTGAATCAAACACTTGTTGAATTCTTATTAAGTTGCTCGCAAAGCAGGCAACAATAATTCTCCCTTTCGATGAATGGAAGGCGTCAGATAACTCAGCAGCAATTACTGTTTCAGAAGTAGTATATCCAGGTCGCTCTGCCTCTGTACTATCAGAAAGCAAACATAATACACCTTTTTCACCTATACGTGCCATTTTACCTATGTCTGGCTTATAATGACCCTTTGCACCTTGGTCAAATTTAAATTCTCCTGTATGTACAATACTGCCTTCAGATGTGTTAATACAAACTCCCACTGAATCAGGTATGCTATGGGTCGTTTTAAAGAAGTTAACACTTACGCGACCAAAGAACAATTCGCTTTTCGAATGCACTGTGTAAAATTTCACTGGTTGATAAAAATGATCCTCTTTAAGTCTAGCTTTTGCCAGTGCCACCGTTAATTTAGTCCCATACACTGGAGCCGTTACCTTCCTAAGAACGTATGTCAATGCACCAATTGCATCCTCATGCCCGTGCGTTAAGAAAATCCCTTTGACACGCTCTTTATTTTCTTCAAGGTAACGAATATCAGGAATAACGATATCAATCCCTAGCATTTCATTTTCTGGAAACTTAAGCCCTGCATCGATCACAAAAATTTCCTCGTCTACCTCAACGACGTACATATTTTTTCCGATTTCTCCCACTCCACCAAGAGGTATAATCTTAATGGATTCATTCTTTCTCTTACTCACTCTAGTAATCCTCCTCTGTTGACTTCCCCGATCAATAATCAGTTATTCTTATTATACTTTAAGTTTTTTTTCCTGTACAACCAAATTATTAAAGAAAAGCAGAACTGCCCGTTCAGCGACGTATAAACTTGAACCGCTTCGTATGAGATATAGGAAACACGAAGAGCGATAGCGAATCGATGTTGACTTATCGTAAGGAGGAGTGGGCAAGTTTACTAGTCGTTGGGCAGTGGCGCTAGACAACATTAAGGAACGAAGGCTAAGTTCGCGACGTCCTGTCGCAACGCCTTCATGACCTACATCCTGTAGGCCTAAGCGGAGGAGGCTCGCTCTGGGGCGACAGGCAACTGACGCAACGCGCAGGAAATCCTGATTTCCGGAGTGGGGTGACAGTTGACCCCGAGCCACAAGCCGACGGAGCTAGACAACAAAGAAAAGCGGAGTCGGGTCGCTCAGCAGCGACAGGCATTTGACAAAGCGCGCAGGAAATCCTGATTTCCGGAGGGATTTGTCAAATGACCCCGAGCTGCTACCCGACGGAGCTAGACAATAAGAAAAGCGGAAGTGCCTGATCAACGTCGTATAAACTTGAACCGCTTCGTATGAGATAAAGGAAACACGAGGAGCGGGAGCGAATCGATGTTGACTTATCGCAAGGAGGAGTGGCCAAGTTTACTAGACGTTAGGCGCTGCAGCTAGACAATAAGAAAAGCAGAACTGCCCGTTCAGCGTCGTATAAACTTAAGTCATTATGGAACGAAGGCTAAATTCGCGACGTCCTGTCGCAACGCCTTCATGACCTACATCCTGTAGGCCTAAGAACTCAGAGCTGAAAGAACTGTAAAAGGAGCGCATCTCAATTGAGTTGCACTCCTTCTTGTTAGTTAAGTAAACCTTTATTAGTCTAACATTTTACACTTCCGTTAAACTATCCTATCTTGAATGTAAGATGAACTAGAAATAGCAATAACTTTCAACTCTAGTGCACTTTACTTCAATAATTTTTCTGCTTCAGCTAACTTTTTTCTAAGTATCTTAAATCCATTAGTAAGTTCTTCACGGTTTTTAGCTGACTTCATCCAATTTGGGAGTCTACTTGCAAGACTTTGATTTAGATTTGGTACCCTTTCTCTTAAAGTTGAAAGAATATACCCTTCCATGAAATGAAGATGTTCTTTATTGTATGCCCATAGGGTTTGACCACAGCAATTGGTATTTAACCAAGTATTAAATCCATAAAAGGTATCCCTTTCCCAAGAATCCATCGGATTATTTTTGTGGACAATACCACAATTACAACATATAAATCTAAATCCCAATTCCTCATCATTATTTCTCGTCGCTACTACAACCTTATTACAAGTAAGACATTCCAATAAGATGGAAAAGTTAACTATAAAGTAATCAATTGATTCACCATTATCTTTAAATTTTGAATTACTCACTTATAACAAACCTTCTTTTAAAGTTTTCTTTAACATTAACTATCCCTGTTATACATCACTGCCAATTTTTAAAAAGGTGCGTTACCCATTTTTGATTTACAAGGATACTAGACAAGAATCATTAACTTCTTACTAAATAAGGAGAAACATGATTAATATCTCCCCTTGAATGTAATTACTAATCTAAGTCAGAGAAAGCACTTGAATATTGAACAATACCTTGAACATTTTCAAGGGCATTGGGCTTTAATTCAAGGGCCATGAAAATTTCGTCTGGTACATCAAAAGGCGCCTGTATATTCCATAAGCTAGCTGGTTTAAAACCAAACTTTGGATAATACTCACTATGACCTAAAACAATTACTGAATGATAACCAAGCTCTCTTGCTTTTTTTATTCCCATATGTACTAATTGACTGCCAACACCCTTTCTCTGATATTCTGGTTCAACAGACAGCGGAGCAAGAGCTAAAGCTTCTACAGCGTCACCTCCATCTACAATTGCTACTTTTGAAAATAGTATATGGCCTATCCTATCTTTATTTTCATTTAGAGCAAGTAATGACAGTTCAGGAATAAAAGCATTCGATTTTCTAATCCGATTGACAAGTAAATGCTCTGTTTTATCGCTAATCTCTACATTGGAAAAAGCTCTTTTAACAACCTCTTCGGTTTTACTATATTCTTTTTTGAGTTCTGGTCTTATTATAATTTCCATTTATAGTCTCCTAACATTATTTGTATTGGGTATTTTTCTATAAATGGCACTCTTTTATAGGTTATATCCCTTTAAGAAGGTGTACTCACTCAGTTTTAAACACCTGTATAACTTCATAGAGAAAAATACGACGTTATTTTAAGAGAGTCTGTTACAATCTCCTCTGATTGTAGCATATTATTCATTTTCTTTATTTCACAATTAGGCCTTTTCCTATTTAAAGACGGTACTTTTACTAGATTAGCGCACAATGATGAAATCATTGAATTCAAGATAAAAATTTGCAGCCTTTAATTCTCTTAAATCTTTGCTGCAATCATCAATAGTAAAAACTACAAGTATTTGTTGTAGCATTATATTATTTCTAGAATAGTATATAGTAACTCTATGTATTTAAGGAGGTAATTTAATGAATTCTACGTATATCATAATAATGGTATGTTATATATGTATGATAGTATCCATGGGGGCTACTTCAGGATTATTTACTCGAATACCCGTTCAAAATTCAGTATTTATCCAGCCAGAAGCGGCTATTTAGATAATTTCCCACTTTTCACCATTCTTCTTTTTCCGTTCATTAAACCTCTGTCATATGACCCCTTTAATAATGACCGAATACAACGAACTCGGTGCCACCCTAGATGGATTATCGATTTAAATGTTCCTCTGCTTTCATGAGTTTTTTAATTTATCTGTGGTAATTTCATATATATATTAGCAAAATATCTTAATAACATAATGTATTAAAAGCAGGATGGCTTTAATTTTAAATCTGAGGATCCCTGCATCTTCTTATCAAGTAGATACTTTCCCCGAGCAGATAATAATAGACTATTCATCTTCCTGAAATTTAACAATGAAATGCACAATAGCTGAGGACTCAAATTCGAAATAATTTTATGCTGGCATTTCTACCTATTAATAAAAATTCAGGAGCAAAATCTATACATGGAATATCCTCTCCTTAATAGGAGAGGTTTCCCTTATTATGAATTACATATCGTTGCACTACTTCGAGCTTATCCCGTTTGATTTGAAAACAATGTAACCTTCCTTGGAAATGGTACTTTGAGTTTCGTTAGTTCCGGTGAAAATTATAAACTACGTGGCACGTTAATCCTCTAAAAAGACTTCTCTTAATTCTGGCCCAGCAGCTAAAACACTTCCTTGTGAGCCTTTCCTTGCATTGGCTGGATAAATTTTATATTCTAGCTGATCTCCACTACCTTTTGGAAACGTATAATCCACGGAATAATACTCCCATTGATCCGATACGGTAAAATAGTTATAACCAGTTCCATTCCCTTCATTATCTTCAAGCTTCAATGTGATCTCCTGAGAGTCATATCCGTCTGCTGCTTTTAACCATACACCTATTTGATAACTTTTCTCTGACGGGTTACGATCAACTTTTTTCCGAATCCATGACCAGCTTTCACTTGGTGCTATAGAAGTTAGTTGATATACCGGTAACTCCTTGTACAACTGTGCCGTTTCTCTCACAGCTGTATTTTGGGAGGAATCAAAATCGTAGAAAGATACCTCCTTCAATTCTGGTGCAGCAGCTAAAACACTTCCTTGTGAGCCTTTCCTTGCGTTGGCTGGGTAAATTTTATATTCTAGCTGATCTCCACTACCTTTTGGAAACGTATAATCTATGGAATAATACTCCCATTGATCCGTTACAGTGAAATAGTTATAACCAGTTCCATTCCCTTCATTATCTTCAAGCTTCAATGTGATCTCCTGAGAGTCATATCCGTCTGCTGCTTTTAACCATACACCTATTTGATAACTTTTCTCTGACGGGTTACGATCAACTTTTTTCCGAATCCATGACCAGCTTTCACTTGGTGCTATAGAAGTTAGTTGATATACCGGTAACTCCTTGTACAACTGTGCCGTTTCTCTCACAGCTGTATTTTGCGATGAATCAAAATCGTAGAAAGATACCTCCTTCAATTCTGGCCCAGCAGCTAAAACACTTCCTTGTGAACCTTTCCTTGCGTTGGCTGGGTAAATTTTATATTCTAGCTGATCTCCACTACCTTTTGGAAACGTATAATCTATGGAATAATACTCCCATTGATCCGATACGGTAAAATAGTTATAACCAGTTCCATTCCCTTCATTATCTTCAAGCTTCAATGTGATCTCCTGAGAGTCATATCCGTCTGCTGCTTTTAACCATACACCTATTTGATAACTTTTCTCTGACGGGTTACGATCAACTTTTTTCCGAATCCATGACCAGCTTTCACTTGGTGCTATAGAAGTTAGTTGATATACCGGTAACCCTTCGTACAACTCTGATGTTTCTCTTACTGCTGTGTTTTGCGACGAGTCAAAATCGTAGAAAGATATTTCTTTTAATTCTGGTGCAGCAGCTAAAACACTTCCTTGTGAACCTTTCCTTGCGTTGGCTGGGTAAATTTTATATTCTAGCTGATCTCCACTACCTTTTGGAAACGTATAATCCACGGAATAATACTCCCATTGATCCGTTACAGTGAAATAGTTATAACCAGTTCCATTCCCTTCATTATCTTCAAGCTTCAATGTGATTTCCTGAGAGTCATATCCGTCTGCTGCTTTTAACCATACGCCTATTTGATAACTTTTTTCTGACGGGTTACTATTTACCGTTTTTCTAACCCATGACCAACTATCATTTGGAGATGTAGAGGTAAGTTCATAAACGGGTAACCCTTCGTACAACTCTGACGTTTCTCTCACATCTGTGTTTTGAAACGAGTCAAAATCGTAAAATGATTTTTTGCTATATTCAAACATTGCGGATACTGGCTTATGGTCGGACAATTTATTCCCCTTACTATCTAAAAAGTCGCTATTCGGAACGTTATAATTCGTCACATTCAACTCTAGGTCGTCACTTTCTCTGAATAAAATTTTATCAATTCGTCCACCTGATTCGCCGATATCTGGAATTTCCCCATTATTCGATATTTCAGCCCATGCATCAGAAAAACCTGCTTCTACGAATTGACGGACACCATCTTTATCTTTCCAGTGACTATTAAAATCACCAGTCACAATAACAGCATGCCCCTTCGACCATTGGTCAATTTTTGATAATACCTGCTGGAAATTCTTTTTTCTAACTGTATAATCAGAACCACTTCCACCAGCGTCTGCGTGCAAATTATATACATCAATAAATACACCCTCTGAAACTTCATGTCTAGCATATGAAAAGCCTTTAGGAGTTAAGCAGTCAGATCCATCACTAAATATTCCGTTGCAATCATTCCAATCCTCACGTTTAAATCCTTTAAATGGAAAATCTGACATTCGGTTTAATCCGTCTCCAAACCCCATAATGCCAGAGTGAGAAGAAAGGTAATCATGATCTACTCTCGAAATCAGATCACTATGATAATTGAAATCTTCTTGAACCAGGACAAGGTCATAGTCATTTAATCTTGGGCTAATGAGTTTTGTATTAGTAGCTGGGTTTGATGAGGAAACGGGATCCCATAGTCCAGCAACATTGTAGGTCAACAAGGAAAATGATCCAGATTTACTTTCAGCTTTTGTATCAGGAGTTTTAATAGCCATGAAAAATAAACATATGAAAAAAATGAGTGATAAAATGTACGATTTCTTTATCATATAACGACCTCTCTCTATAAAGTTTTTTGACTTACTTGTTTCGTTAAGTTTCTATTTATTCATAGACTGTTTTACTTAGTTGGGGTATGACTAATAAATTTATGTAGATTACAAAGATGGTGGTACGCTGTTGTTTGTAGAAGTATTCTAATGGGGACTTAAAGTAAAAAGAATATTAAGAAAATTATCAAGATATGTTTTTACTATCGCACTTGATGAGGTTTCATACAATTCACCTTGGGAGAATGGGTGATGTCAGATTGACTAGAGTCTATTGTATAATCTTGAAACATTACATATGTAATAGAGAGTGCCGGCGCCTACAATCCCTATCGTCTTAATAATAGAACAAAGCTCTTAGAGAGTAAATAACAAGAAATGTAGGATTTTGTCGTTAATTATTTTTTATGAAAATTCTGAATAAAAAAATAGAAACATAGTAATTATAGCTAAAAAATGAAGACTTATAGACTTATAAAAATAATGCCATCACCTATAAATACTTCTAGTGAAAAAACTTGAGAATGGACGCAGAAACTCTCCTATCTTTTCTCCTTTTTTAAAATAGACACACAGAAGGAACAAACCACAAACTCAAGAATTTAATTAAATGAGCGTTGAGTACGAGAAAAATTGAACAAAGAAAAAGTCTTACTGATAATTCAATAAGGGAGCAATGAAGCGATTCATTTTTAAACAAATCAGATGCTGACATATCCTTGAGTACTTCCTATCACTCAGTACAATTGCGTATCATGCATAAAAAGAGCTGGATTCCTTAAGAACCCAGCTCTTTTTATGTGCATTGGAGAGGAAGATTTTCATCCTACTTTCCTAAATATCCGATATTATATTTCGCCCACTGTCATTTAAAGTAACGCTTGAAGTGTATTACGCTCTTCTTCTGTTAAGGGAATTAGAGGCAACCTGACAGAACCTACATCCATACCCGTTAATTGGAGTGCTGTTTTAACTGGAGATGGGCTTGGTTGAGCAAATAATCCATTCATTAAAGGGAGAAGCTTTTGATGTAAAATAGCTGCTTCAGCATGATTTCCATCAAGGAAAGCATTTATCATTTTTTTCATTTCGTTTCCAATAATATGGGATGAAACAGAAACAACTCCTACTCCTCCAATGGAGAGAATCGGTAGGGTTAACCCATCATCGCCACTATAAAGAAGGAAATCTTCTGGCGTATTTGCAATAATTTCAGTCATTGCATCTAAATTCCCACTCGCCTCTTTTACAGCAACGATGTTGTCAATCTTAGATAACTTAATGACTGTTTCAGGTAAAAGGTTTGTTACTGTTCGACCTGGAACATTATAAAGCATTACAGGTAAAGAGGTTGCTTCAGCAATTGATTTAAAATGTTCATATAGTCCCATTTGAGATGGTTTATTATAATATGGGGTTACAACTAATACTCCATCAATTCCTGTCTGTTCAGCTTTTTTTGTTAAGTCAATAGAAGCGTAAGTATTATTACTTCCCGTTCCAGCAATAACTGGTACACGTCCATCTACCTCTTTCACAACGTGGGAGAACAAAGCGAGCTTCTCTTCTGTCGTTAAGGTTGGAGACTCTCCTGTGGTTCCCGCTACTACGAGAGAGTCCGTACCATTTGCAATTAAATAATTTACAAGGGCAGATGTTTTCTTAAAGTCAATATTCCCTTTATGATCAAAAGGTGTCACCATTGCGGTTGAAATTAGACCAAAGTTCATGCTTTTCCTACACTCCTATTCCATTTTTTATTCGTTGAGCTGCTTTTCTGGTACCTCTTCTAAGTGAAAGACGTCATGCAGAGCATTAACAGCACTAACAAGATCTTTATCTTTTACTAAAACCCAAATCGTTGAGTGACTATCAGCTGATTGAAGAATGCGTATTCCTTTTTCCGCTAAAGCTGTTACTATCGTAAACGTTATTCCAGGAACTCCTGTCATTCCCGCACCTACGACCGATACTTTTGCGCAATTGTACTCTACAACAGGTTGATGAGAAAGGTCTTTTAAGGTTTGAATAGCCTTTTCTATCACATCTTCCGATACGGTGTACACAACTCCCTGAGGTGAGATATTGATAAAATCGACAGAAATATTCGCCTGTGCCATGGCTTTAAATACTTCAGACTGCAAATTATATTGATCCTTTTTAGCAAACACTTTTATTTGAGCAATATTTGGAACATGAGCAATTCCCGTGACAGGTCGTTCATCCATTATATAGTGGTTTTGTCTATGGTCTAATGAAGTAACGAGCGTTCCTAATTCGCTAGAATAGGTTGAACGAATTCTGATTGGTATTTTCGCTGCCATAGCGATTTCAACCGCACGAGGATGTATGATTTTTGCCCCTTGATACGCCATATTGCACACTTCATTATAGGTAACGACTGATAAAGCTCTCGCCTTTTTCGTTAATCCTGGGTCAGCTGTCATCATTCCTGTAACATCGGTAAATATATCGACATATTCCGCTTTTAACGCGACACCTAAAGCAGCAGCAGAGGTATCACTACCTCCCCTTCCAATCGTTGTAACATCTCCATTTTTACCTGCTCCCTGAAACCCAGCTACCACAACCACATCATGATTTTTTAATAACTCCACAACCCGTTCAGTTTTCATTTCAATAATTTTAGCGTTAGTATGGTCATTATTCGTTATAAATCCTGCTTGAGAACCTGTTAATGCGACCGCATTGATTCCTTGTTCTACTAGCATATTAACAAATACTAAGCTGGAAATAACCTCACCACAAGACAATAATAAATCTTGCTCTCTTTTGGTTAGAAGCGTATTCGATCCACCTACGTGGGAAAGAAGGGTGTCAGTTGCATAAGGGTCCCCTTTCCTTCCCATGGCTGACACTACCACTACCACCTTATACCCATCAGTTCTAGCATTTTTCACATGGTTACATGCTCGTTGCCTTCCATCTTCATCTCTAACTGATGTTCCTCCAAACTTTTGCACAATAAGCTTCATTTTTACACCTCTGTTTTCTAATTATTCCCTTAGGCAGCCTATTGGGGGTCAAAAAAGTGAAGCTTTATTAATGGATAACTCATAGAATAAGTTTTATGGTCACTGTCGTTTTAAACAAGTCCAAGTTTCACTAGACTTTCCGCAATTTGTACAGAATTAAAGGCTGCTCCTTTAAGGAGATTATCTGAAACAATCCATAAATGGAAGCCTTTTTCTTCATCAAGGTCACGACGAATTCTTCCTACAAACACTTCATTTTTCCCTACAGCATTAGCTGGCAAAGGATAAACCTGTTGTTCCGGGAAGTCTTCAAGAACGACCCCTGGCGAGTCTTTCATAAGTAACTGAATATCTTTTGTATCAACGCCGCTTTCGTTTACTTCAATATAGACGGATTCAGAATGCCCCGTTTCAATTGGTAATCTAACACAGGTTGCGGCTACCTTCAATGAAGGCATGTGGAGAATCTTTTTCGTTTCATTGATCATTTTCATCTCTTCAAACGTAAAGCCATTTTCCATAAACGAATCAATTTGCGGAATTGCGTTAAAAGCAATTTGATGGTGCTTCTTCTCGCCTTTAACCGGAAGTACCTGCGGATCTACCTTTTCACCGTTTAATATATTCCTAGACTGTTCATAAAGTTCGTCAATTGCATCTTTACCTGCACCCGATACAGCTTGATACGTACTAACTAAAACTTTATTTAACCCAAATTGCTTTCGAATTGGTTCTAATGCAACAACCATTTGAATCGTTGAACAATTTGGATTTGCGATAATCCCTTTGTGTTGATGTAAATCAGCTTCATTTACTTCTGGGACGACTAGTGGAACATCTTGATCCATTCTAAAAGCACTCGTATTATCGACTACAATCGCCCCACGTTTTACTGCTTCTGGGGCAAACTTTTTAGAAATCGATCCTCCTGCACTAAATAGAGCAATATTAACCCCTTCAAAACTATCTGGAGTCGCTTCCTCTACGATGATTTCTTTTCCTTTAAAGTTTACAATACTGCCAGCTGAACGAGCAGAGGAAAGTAACGTCAATTTTCTAATAGGAAAATCTCTCTTTTCAAGTGTTGCGATCATTTGCTGCCCTACTGCTCCTGTTGCTCCAAGTACTGCCACATGAAATCCAGTTGTATTCATGACTACTTTTCTCCTTCCAATTCTCAAAGACAGTATAAACTGTCGCAAATATATATTTGTTTAATAAAAATTATTTTACCATAGTCGCAAGCAATACTGTAACTCTTTTTGCTTGCATTCGTAGGAAAGACGACCCTCCTTTGAGTCGCCATTTTTACTTTAGTCTAGATATCGTTCAATCACAACTGGTTGGATTTGCTTTCTGTCTAATGAAGCTTCAATCGTTTGTTGTAAACTAGTCATTCTTGCTACCATTGATTTTGGTTTACTTTCAGGTGCATCTTGCCCAAATGGAATGAAATAAATATCTTTTGTCGCCATTAGCCTCATTAGATTCGTTCCGTTTAATCCTAGAGCATCATTCGTTGAGATGCCGAGAACAACTGGTCGATGATTTCTTAATGTCGCTTTTGCCGCCATTAAGACTGGGGAATCAGTCATCGCATTGGCTAATTTACTCATTGAATTTCCTGTTAATGGAGCGATAACCATGCAATCAAGCGGAAGTTTAGGTCCCAATGGTTCAGCTTTCACAATGGTATCAATTACTTTATGTCCCGTTACCTCTTCAATTCTTTTAATCCAATCCTCACCGTCACCAAAACGTGTAACGGTATTTTTAACAGTTGAAGATACGACTGGAATGACATCCACTCCAATTTTCACTAAATTCTCAATTTCAGGAAAGACTGCATCATACGTACAATGTGACCCTGTTAGACCAAAACCTATTCGCTTTCCATTTAGATCCATATCCCTATTCTCCTTTCCACTGACCTAGAAGTAAGGAAGACAATACATTGGCTAATATTTGACCAGCTGTTTTCGGTGCAACAATTCCAGGCAAACCAGGCGCGAGTAAAGCTTTTATTCCTCTTTTATCTGCATATCGAAAATCGGTTCCTCCTGGTTTAGAAGCAAGATCTATAATTAACGTATGTGTAGGCATCTTACTTATAGCGGATGCTGTTACAACAGGAGCAGGAATCGTATTTATACAAAGGTGGACGTCATGTACTTCTTCTTCTAATTGATCCAAATGAAATGGAGTCAGACCCATTTCAGATATCCTTGCAATATGCTCCGTTTTTCTCGCTCCAACTTTAACCTTTGCACCAAGGTGGTGAAATGTTCTTGCTACACTCATTCCCACTCGACCTAATCCTAAAACAATACAATTAGAACCATGGATCGTAAAATCCGTATGCTGAATGGCCATCATAATCGTTCCTTCGACTGTTGGAATAGAATTATAGATAGCTACATCGTCTCTTTCAAATAATTGAACAAGTTTTCGATTCGTACTTCCTGTTAATTCATTTAAATAGTCGTTGCTAATCCCTGAATAAATCGTACAATGTGGCGGAGTTTCCGATATAAGCTCTTTTGTAAGCTGAACTTTTTCATTAGAAAAGATTGTATCAATTTCTCCTGTCAAACTAGTACCTGGAACAGGCAAAATTACTGCATCAAGGTCACTGAATTCAACATCTTCCAACCTTTCTTTCACTGCCCCTGTAAACGCGTGATCCAATTGTTCAAACCCTACCAAGGAGAGTTTGGCATCTAGTTCTGTAAGCTTACGAATGATCTCGAGTTGACGAGCATCTCCGCCAATGATTGCGATCTGCATTCCAGTCAACATCAATGCATTCACCTTCTTTAATTGTAATAACTTCTTCCGAGTGTATATCACTTCAACATTGTATGTGACTATAGAGAGATGGGTGATTGAAGACTATAGGAAATAATGAAGATAAGGAAAATAGATGCTTTTCCCTCGTACTATCCTTGGTACAAACTCGTTCTTATTGTTGTTCAATAAAAGCTGCTTGGAAATGATCGTTAAAGAATGTAAACGTTGCTTAAATATCAAAATTGACGAAGAATGGATGAATGACGAAAAATACACTTAACATGTATATTAGAGGGTGTTTCCATTGTAGAAAATGAAGGAAGCAGTTATAAGATTGATTCAAGCAAAGTCCTAAAAGTAGGAGAAGTTATTTTTCCCATTTTTTAAACGAGGCCCTAGCCTTATTGCTACATGATGATACAAACAAAAAATAAGGCTACCTTCCTCCATTTAAAGTTGGAGGTAAGGCAGCCTAAGTAGTGTTTGCTTGTGTCACATGAGAAGGGTAGATGTTAGTCATGATCTTGTATTTCTAAAATGATCATATCTGTTCCAATTGTTCTAATTTGATGCCAAGGAACCCTTGTTTCAGCATTTTGCTTTCGGGCAAACCATTTACCCGTTGGAATAATTAACGATGAAATTTGACCTGTTTTATCATCAAATTCCAAATCCGTTTGACCTAGTATCCCTAATCTTTCTGCTTTTTGATAATCAACGATTTCTTTTCCACTCAATTCACTTAATCGCATAGTTCCCTCCCATTTTCTTTATAGTACATTTTATACGAAAGAGAAAAGATTTAGAATGAAGAAACTCGATTAATAGTACAAATAAGTTTTAGTGTGTAGACAGAAATATCATTGATGTAAATTACAATTGTTTAAGAAGCCGCTATCCCCTTCTAACACCATTGCTTATATTCCCATTCCTATGTTTAGATTGTCGGTAGTTCTGCAGTAGGTGATATGAGCGCCATAGAATAGTCACGTGAGAAGATTGTCTTTGCCGTTTCATTAACAGCAGAAAGACTTACTTTATCAATATCTTCAACAATTTCATCTAGTGACCGATGCTTTCGTAATAATAATTCATTTTTCCCATTTCTGCTCATTCGGCTATTAGTACTTTCAAGACTTAGTAAAAGATTTCCCTTTAACTGCTCTTTACTGTTTAAAAATTCGTTTTCTGTCACTCCATCCTTCGTAATGGTACTGAGGGTTTGTTGGATGGTCTCAAATAATTCTTGAAGCTGTGTTGCTCCCGTTCCGCCGTATAATGCAACAAGCCCACTATCCTGATATGCTGAGTGATAAGAGAATATTGAATAGGCTAATCCTTTTTGCTCTCTTACTTCTTGGAACAGACGAGAGCTCATACTTCCACCTAGAATATTATTTAAAACAATTAAGTTATATATATCAGGATGCCCTACTTTAAATCCTTCGAATCCTAAACATAAATGGGCTTGTTCAATTTCTTTCTTTTTAGAAATTTGAACGGCATGGAAAACGGGTTTTTCGTCTTTTGGTTCGCGAACTCCTCCAGTATAGCTACCAAATAGCTTTTCTACTTGTTTCATAAAAGATTCCTCAACATTGCCTGCTATCGAAATAACAACCTCTTCAGGCGCATACATATTATGTACATATTCTTTTAATGTGTCACTTGTAAAGGTGGATAACGTTTGTTCAGTACCTAAAATTGGATAACCTAGCGAATGGTCTTGATAAATCGCTTTACCGAGCATATCGTGCACAATATCATCAGGTGTATCCTCATACATTTTGATTTCTTCATATACAACCTTTTTCTCTTTTTCAAGCTCATCTTTATCAAAAGTAGAATTGAAAAACATATCAGCTAAAATTTCCAATGCATATGATGAATGATTATCAAGTACTTTTGCATAGTAGCAAGTATATTCCTTTGAAGTAAAGGCATTAACTTGTCCACCAATTTTATCAAACGACTCCGCTATTTCTCTAGCTGAACGGGTTTTCGTTCCCTTAAATAACATATGTTCCAAGAAATGAGAAATACCGTTATTTTGGCTATTTTCATTAACAGAACCTGTACCAATCCAAACACCAATTGCTATAGACCTAACAGTTGGGATTTCCTCTAGTACAATTCTTAGTCCATTTTGGCATGTATATCTCTTTATCAAATTACTTCCTCCTGTTCTTGCTGTCAAAAAACCATTCACATGTATTATTAGTTTAAGTTTCTCCAGAATTAGTTGGATTATTTCCTTGAGGGAGAATAATTCTGTCTTCTTTTAAAAGTTGGGTTACGGTACCTATCCGAAGGTTTTTCTTTTTAATTTCAATAATTAACTGTTCCATAGCATCAGCGGTAGGTTGGGTTGGGTGCATTAAAATCATTGCCCCCGGATGTACTTTTTTCACTACTCGCTCTATCATAACGTTTACTGATGGTTTTTGCCAATCAATCGTATCAACGCTCCATAAAATCGTTTTCATATGCATGCTTGCCGCAATGTCTACGACTTCCTCTCCAAAACTTCCACTAGGAGGAGCGAACCACTTTACTCGTTTTCCTATAGTCGATTCTATTATTTCATTTGTTTTCGTCAGTTCTCTTTGAATTTCAGCACTACTCAAATTTTTCATATTAGGATGAGAATAAGAATGATTCCCTACTTCATGCCCTGCATCTACAATCATTTTGGCAAGGTCTGGATTTTCTTTAACCCATCTTCCTTCTAAAAAGAAAGTCGCAAATACTTGGTGTTTTTTTAAAGCGGAAAGAATTTTCGGTAAGTGTTCGTTTCCCCATGCAACATTGATAAGAAAGCTTACCATTGGCTTGTCTGGGTTTCCACGATAAATTGGGGCAGCAGGAAGATCAGATAAATGCACCTTTGGAGAAATCTGTTCAAAAATGAGTAAATCCTTTTGATACTTTCCTTCCTTTTTCATTTTCTTATACGAGCCTTCTATATCTACCTTTAATCCATTATATCCTGCTGTTGCCTTCCAGACAGAATCCACAACTGCATCTTTAGGCGCAATATAAAAAGCTTTTGCTTCTTTTTCAATTCTTTGGATCAACTCATTTTTACCATCTACTGGAACGTCAATGGTTTTTAATGTGGTTACATAACTGTTAGTCCAAGGATTATTTACTGTTAACCACCCTATAATAATAATAAGTACAATGGCAATCCCTTTTTTTTCTATTTTCATTTAATCCACCCCCCCTAGTACTTTATGACCTTTATGGACAAGGTAGAACCATAATGCTTACTAGTACTATTCCTAGCGTTGTGGGGTGTCAAAACTAGAACATAAAAAAAAGCCAGCTGAGAGCTGGCCTTTTTTACGGCTAGTTTTGTTGTTCTTCTTTTTCTTTCTGTTCTCGAATGACTGCTTTTCGGGATAAGTTTACTCTTCCTTGATTGTCAATATCAATCACTTTCACGAGAATTTCATCTCCAAGTGCAACAACGTCTTCCACTTTTCGAACTCGTTCCTCTGCAAGTTCAGATATATGAACTAACCCGTCTTTACCAGCAAAGATTTCAACAAAAGCACCGAATTTTTCAATTCGTTTCACTTTTCCTAAATACATTTGCCCAACTTCTACTTCGCGAACAATATCCTCAATGATTTTCTTTGCTTTCTTATTCATTTCTTCATCAGTTGAAGAGATAAAGACTGTTCCATCTTGTTCTATATCAATTTTTACACCAGTCTCATCAATAATTTTATTGATCTGTTTTCCACTTGGACCGATGACATCACGAATCTTATCAGGATTAATCGACATCATCACTATTTTAGGTGCATATTCTGAAAGCTGTGTACGAGGTTCGTTGATTGTTGCAAGCATGGAATCAAGGATTTGAATACGACCTTTTTTGGCTTGCTGTAGTGCTTCTTCAAGAATCTCTCTACTTAACCCATCAATCTTAATATCCATTTGTAGGGCCGTTACACCACTGGATGTTCCCGCAACCTTAAAGTCCATATCTCCTAAATGGTCTTCCATACCTTGAATATCCGTTAAAATAGAGTAATGTTCACCAGATTTAACTAGTCCCATCGCAATTCCAGCTACTGGAGACTTAATTGGGACACCAGCGTCCATCATTGCGAGCGTACTTGCACAAATACTAGCTTGAGAAGTAGAACCATTGGATTCAAGAACTTCTGAAACTAAACGAATGGTGTACGGAAACTCTTTTTCATTCGGAATAACAGGCTCTAATGCACGCTCTCCTAATGCCCCATGTCCAATTTCACGACGGCCAGGTCCACGTAAAGGCCCCGTTTCACCTACAGAAAATAACGGAAAGTTGTAATGATGCATAAATCGTTTTGATTCTTCTATACCAAGTCCATCTAATATTTGTACATCTCCAAGTGCTCCTAATGTACATACACTTAAGGCTTGTGTTTGTCCACGTGTGAATAAGCCAGAACCGTGAGTTCGTGATAGCAATCCAATAGAAGATGATAGTGGGCGGATAACATCTAGGCCACGACCATCAGGACGCACCTTTTCTTCCGTAATTAGGCGACGTACTTCCGCTTTTACAAGTTTGTCTAATACTTTTTTCACTAACTTGATATCTTCTTCTTCTGCCTCGTTTTCTTCAAATGTAGCAATGACTTCATCCTTTACAGAAGTAATCGCCTCTTCACGAGCATGTTTCTCTTGTACTTGAATGGCGGAAATTAATTTCGTTTCACACATGGAACGCACTTCCGCTTCAAGATCCTGATCTATTTGAAATAGTTCTACTTGTCTTTTTTCTTTTCCTACTGCTTCACGGATTTCTTCTTGAAACGCAATTAAGCGCTTGATTTCTTCATGTCCAAACATGATGGCTTCAAGCATCGTTTCTTCTGGAATCTCATCAGCCCCAGCCTCTACCATATTAATGGCATCTTTTGTTCCAGCTACGACAAGATTCATAGCACTTTGATCCATTTGTTCAACCGATGGGTTAATAATAAACTCCCCATCAATCATCCCAACAACAACACCTGCAATAGGTCCCTCAAATGGTATATCCGAAACTGTCAGTGCTAATGATGATCCGAACATTGCTGCCATTTCTGAAGAACAGTCTTGATCAACACTCATTACCATGCTGACAACTTGAACTTCATTTCGAAAACCATCCGCGAATAACGGGCGAATCGGTCTGTCAATTAGTCGACTAGCGAGAATAGCCTTTTCACTAGGGCGACCTTCCCGTTTAATAAAGCCACCAGGAATTTTTCCAACAGCATACAGACGCTCTTCATAGTTAACGGTTAACGGAAAAAAATCTACTGGCTTTGCTTGTTTTGAAGCTGTAGCTGTACTTAATACAGCAGTATCACCATAACGAACCATTGCTGCGCCATTTGCTTGCTTAGCCAACTGGCCGATTTCAACTGATAAAGTTCTTCCTGCCCAATCTATTGAAAAACTTTTCTTTTCTTGTTCCATTTACAAACCCCTCTCATCAATTTTCATTATATTTTCATTGTATATTGTGATATGCAATAGTACATATCACTCCTTATGTATAAATAGTTTAATCAAAAGAAGTAGGAACTTATACCTTCCCATTCATCTTTTGGAAATAATAATTTTAATTTCTATCTTTATGGCGGTTATTGTATCACTTTTTTGGCTAATAAAAAAGCGGGAAGAATCCCGCTTCTTTAAGTGAACTATCGACGTAGACCAAGTTTATTGATTACTTCACGATAGCGTTGTACGTCTTTATTACGTAGGTAAGTCAATAGGTTACGACGACGTCCTACCATTTTTAGAAGACCGCGACGTGAGTGGTGGTCTTTTTTATGAGTACGTAGATGCTCGTTCAAGTTGTTAATCTCTTCCGTAAGGATAGCAATTTGAACTTCTGGAGATCCAGTATCATTGTCGTGAATTTTGTATTCACTGATTAATTCGTTTTTACGTTCTTGAGTGATAGCCATCCTGTTCACCTCCTAAATATTCATTATAATCCCCAATTACCTCGCAGACGTTGGTGAATCGCACTGCCAAGCAATGGTTAATATCATACGTTTAATAGAATACCTTTTTTTAATGAAAAAAGCAAGTCTAAACCTAATGGTTTTTGAAAAAAGCTAAGGCTGTCATCTTGTCTTTTTCAATTTGGCTAATGAGAGCTTCGATTCCATTAAATTTTTGTTCATCACGAATTCGCTTAAACCATTTTAATTGAATCTCTTCTCCATAAATAGAATGATCAAAATTAAAGATATGAACTTCAATTGATAAAACTTTTTCATCAGGGTTTTTAAACGTTGGTTTATAGCCAACATTACAAACACCATCATACCATTTATTTTGAACAAATATTTGAACACTATATACGCCTGTTCTTGGTATTAAATACGTATCTTCTTGTTCAATATTAGCTGTTGGAAACCCTATTTTTCTCCCTCTTTTATCTCCATGAACAACGGTTCCTTTTGTATGATAAGGTCGATCCAACAAATTATGCACCGTCTCAATTTGTCCCTCAGCAATACATTCTCGGATTTTGGTTGAACTGATTTTCGCTTCTCTTTCAGTAAGCTTAGCTACTGTCGTATAAGTAAAGGTGTCCCGTGAATGAAACTGAATCGTTTCCATCGTTCCCTTTCCAAGACGTCCGTATGTGTAATCAAAGCCAGCAACAACATGTTGAACATTTAGCATAATAATATACTGATCGACAAACTCCTGTGGTGTTAATGAAGCAAAATCTGACGTAAATCGCACGACAAAGGCAATATCAACACCTAAATCCTCAAAAACCTTCATCTTCTCTTCTAATGGTGTTATATATCGGACATGCTGATGCTTACGCCCTAATACCACTGAAGGGTGGGGGTCAAAGGTCATAACCGCTGTTTTTAATTGATGTTCATCAGCATATCTTTTCGCTGTTGAGATGACTTTTTGATGTCCTTTATGTACACCGTCAAAATAGCCAAGTGCCATGACAAGGGGAGAGATTTCCGCTTTATTCAAATCATGGGGATGATGTATCGTTATTTTTTCCACAATCATTCACCTTACTTCATTAGTCATTATGAAGAACTTTTATAGGTTTAATTAAACCTGATTTTGTTGGATGATTTTGATAAATAGCTATCGCCTTATTATCATGATAAAACACAACTTTTGCATCAGAGGAAGGCCAAGCATCAGGAATAGTTAAAAGTGCTCCATTTTTTACTTTCTCTGCTAATGTATCACTTATTACAAGATTCGGCAAATAAGAAATTCCATATTCAATAGGAAGGATATTCTCTTTCAAATCACCCATTTTCATCTTATCTTCTAAATCTTGTAGTGTGATGCACATATCGGAGGAAATGTTTGCCGCACTTGTTCTAACTAGTTTAGACATATGAGCGGGGTATCCCAATTGCTCCCCTATTTCTACTGCTAGTGTTCTTATATATGTGCCCTTACTACAAGCTGCACGAAATGCAAATGTTATCGACTCTCCTTCAAAGCACTGACGATCGTCTAATAACTCTAAAGAGTGTATCGTTACTTTACGCGATGGTCTTTCAACCTCAATTCCTTGTCGAGCGTATTCATAAAGCCTTTTACCATTCACTTTCACAGCAGAAAACATTGGTGGAGTTTGCAGGATTTCACCGGTTAAGTTTTTCAGAACAGCTAATACCTCGTCCCTTTTAATGGAACGGTTTACTGTTTTCTTGTCAACGGTTTCACCTGAAGAATCTTCTGTTGTAGTTGACCACCCAATCGTTACCTCACCTTCATACACCTTACCAGCATCTGTAATGTATTCTGCAACTTTTGTTGCACGACCAAGACATATCGGTAAAACGCCTGTTACATCGGGATCTAACGTCCCTGTATGACCTACTTTTTTCATTTTTAAAATCTTTCGGACTTTAAATACACAATCGTGGCTTGTCATTCCTTTTGGTTTCCAAAGAGGCAAAATACCGTTCAATAAAATCGCTCCTCGAGTTGTAATTAATTCAAGTACGCATACCAGTAATGGATGAATGCGTATATGGAAATGTTCTATACCTCCTACTTCTGAAGCAAAACATTTCCTTTTTTCCCAATAAAAAAAGAAGGATGCTCAAATACAAAACTGAATTGTTGTATTTAGAGCATCCTTCTTTCTTATTCTTCTACTTTTGGTTCATCTGAAATTTTCTGTAACAGTGTTTCAATATGATTTCCATAATCAATTGATTCATCAAATTCAAAAATGATTTCAGGTGTCTTGCGTAAACGAATTCGATGCCCTAGCTCCGAACGGATAAAACCTTTCGCCTTGGCAAGTCCTTTTAATGTATTTTCTCTTTGATTTTCATCACCAAGGACAGTAATATATACTTTTGATTGTTGCAAATCACCAGATACTTGAACATCTGTAACTGTAACAAATCCAATACGAGGGTCCTTAATTTTGCGTCCGATAATATCGCTGAGCTCTTTTTTCATTTGCTCTCCGATTCGATTGGCACGAAGACTCATATTTGTCACCTCTTTTGTCTGTTATAACCATTCTACCGTTGTATTTGTTCTTTCCCAATCTGGAAAAGAGTCCAAAAACGTTAGCGCGTTATTAAGCTCCCGTTCTGCTGCCTTTCTACTAGAAGCTACTGTCACAATGGCAACCCCAGTGCGCTGCCATAAATCTTGATACTTCACTTCAGCAACAGAAACATTCGCTTTTTGTTTAAGCCGTGTCAGTACACGCTGAAGCACGGCTCTTTTTTCTTTTAAGGAGTGCGTATGATGAATAAAAAATTCACATTCGGCAAAGCCGATCATTAACGCTCCACTTCCTCCATTACAAAGGCTTCTAATACATCGCCCTCTTTAATATCGTTAAAGTTTTGAACTGTAATACCACATTCATATCCACGAGCAACTTCTTTTGCGTCATCTTTAAAGCGTTTAAGTGCATCTAATTCTCCTTCAAAAATGACAATTCCATCGCGAATAACACGAATGCCACTATTACGAGTAATTTTCCCTTCCGTTACGAAACTACCCGCAATTGTACCAACTTTTGAAACTTTAAACGTTTGGCGCACTTCTGCTTGCCCAATTACTTTTTCTTCAAATTCAGGGTCTAATAACCCTTTCATTGCCGCTTCAATTTCTTCAATAACTTTATAAATAATTCTATGAAGGCGGATATCAACACCTTCAGCTTCTGCAGCACGTTTTGCATTTACGTCAGGACGAACATTAAACCCAATAACAATGGCATTTGATGCAGCTGCTAACGTAATATCAGACTCATTCAGCGCACCAACAGCTGTGTGAATAATTTTAATATTTACACCTTCAACGTCAATTTTGTATAGAGCTGCTGATACAGCCTCTAGAGAACCTTGAACGTCTGCTTTTAATACGATGTTTAAGTCTTTCATTTCCCCTTGCTTCATTTGCTCGAATAGGTTATCAAGTGTAACACGGGATTTTTCACTTCGAAGTGCTTGCAAAGCTTGTTGAGCACGGCTTTCTCCAATTTGACGAGCACTCTTTTCGTTTGGCAATACGACAAAACGATCTCCAGCAAGTGGGACATCATTTAATCCCGTTATTTCTACAGGAGTTGACGGTCCAACCTCTTTCACTCTTCTGCCAAGGTCGTTGACCATTGCACGAACACGTCCGTACGTATTTCCAACTACGATTGGATCTCCTACTTTTAACGAACCGTTTTGCACAAGTAATGTTGCAACAGAACCCCTTCCCTTATCAAGCTCTGCTTCAATTACTGTACCCATTGCTAAACGGTCTGGGTTCGCTTTTAACTCCTCTACTTCTGAAACAAGTAAAATCATTTCTAACAAAGAGTCGATTCCTTCACCTGTTAGAGCAGATAGTGGAACGAAGATCGTATCTCCACCCCAATCTTCAGGTACAAGTCCATGCTCAGTAAGCTCTTGCATAACACGATCAGGGTTTGCAGTTGGTTTGTCCATTTTGTTAACAGCAATAATAATCGGAACCTCTGCTGCTTTTGCATGGTTAATGGCTTCTACTGTTTGAGGCATTACTCCATCGTCTGCTGCAACAACGATAATCGCAATATCCGTAATTTTAGCCCCTCTTGCACGCATCGTTGTAAACGCAGCATGGCCAGGTGTATCAAGGAAAGTAATCTTCTTACCTTTTTCTTCTACTTGATAAGCACCAATATGTTGTGTAATTCCACCAGCTTCTCCCTCCGTCACTTTCGTATTACGAATGGAATCAAGAAGCGTTGTTTTACCATGGTCAACGTGTCCCATAATCGTTACAACTGATGGGCGTTCAACAACATCATTCTCGCTATCTTCAGTGAAATATGTTTCAAGATCAGTTGTATCGACTAAGATTTCTTCTTCTACCTCAACACCATACTCAGAACATATTAATTCAATCGAATCTTTATCTAATTGTTGGTTAATGGTAGCCATTACACCTAACATAAATAATTTTTTTATAATTTCAGCTGGATCACGGTGAAGCTTTTTCCCTAATTCTGCTACTGTTAGAGATTCTGTGAATGTAATTTTTTCTGGAAGCTCTTTTTCTTTTCTAGGTGTTGGAGCTGGCTTGTGTTGATTTTTATTAGCTGGTCGCTTACTATTTTGTTTTCTTTGATTTCTTTGGTTTTTCCCTTTATTATTTGCAGGTTTATTTGGATTTTTTTTATTTGGATTTGTCGGCACAGATTTCACCTTTTCTTTTTTCGGTGCATCTTCCACCGGATTTTCTTTTACATATTTTTTATTTAACTTTTGAATCATCGCATCATCTAATGTTGCCATATGATTCGATACTTCCACATTCAGTTCTTTCAAATTGTTAATAATGTCTTTACTAGATACATTATGTTTTTTTGCATATTCGTAAACACGCGTTTTACTCATATGTTCACCCCCATTGAATTTAATCGAGCAAAGTGAACAGCTTGTTAGCAAACCCATTGTCAGACAGGGCAACCACAACACGAGCTTCCTTGCCAATGGCGTGACCCAAGAGTTCACGATTTTCGACAATCCTAACTGGCACACCATATGTACGACATTTATCTTTCACTTTTTTCGCCGTATTTTCAGAAGCATCTTGTGATAATATAACAAGCTTGGCACGTCCGCTTCTTACTTCTTTAATGACCAATTCTTCTCCAGAAATCACTTTTCTCGCTCGATTTGCCAAACCTAGTAACGATAGCCAAGGCGCTGATTTCATGTTCTACTCCTCTTCCACTGCTTGTAAAAGATCTTCGTATACAGTCTCAGGAATCTTTGCACCTAATTGGTTGGCTAAAATATTTTTCTTTTTGGCTAATAAAATGACTTCCTTATCCTTAGATAAATAAGCCCCTCTACCAGACTTCTTTCCAGTTAGGTCGATAGATACGTCTCCCTGTTTTGAACGAACGATACGGATCATTTCTTTTTTTGGTTTCATTTCACCAGTTGCTACACATTTTCTTAATGGGATTTTTTTTCGAGTATTCATTGTATGCACCTTTTACTCGATTCCATCTTTAAAAAGATCATCTTCTTCATCTGATTCAGTAGGTTCAGATACGAGGAGATTCTCTTCACGAGGATAGATTCCCAATGCACGTGCATCCGTTTCGCTTTTAATATCAATTTTCCAATTCGTCAATTTTGCTGCTAACCTTGCATTTTGACCGCGCTTACCGATTGCTAAAGAAAGCTGATAGTCAGGAACGATTACGGTCGTAGCCTTCTCCTCTTCATTCACTTGTACTTCAAGGACCTTTGAAGGGCTAAGTGCATTTGCAACAAATTCAACAGGGTCTTCTGACCATTCAACAATGTCGATTTTTTCACCTTTTAATTCATTAACGATAGCCTGAACACGTCCTCCTCTTGCTCCTACACAAGCGCCAACAGGATCAACTTCAGGGTTATCAGCGTAAACAGAAATTTTCGAGCGGTCTCCTGCCTCACGTGCAACAGACTTAATTTCAACCGTCCCATCAAAAATTTCAGGAACTTCAATTTCAAATAAACGCTTCAATAAGCCAGGATGGGACCGAGATACAAAAATTTGTGGTCCTTTTGTTGTTTTTTCAACTTTTGTAAGAAATACTTTAATACGGTCGTGTGGTTTATAGGATTCATTTGGCATTTGCTCGTTAATTGGAAGAAGTGCTTCAATCTTGCCAAGGGCTACATAAATATAGCGATGGTCCAATCGTTGAACAATACCTGTCATAATATCTTCTTCTCTATCGATAAATTCAGAATAGACAATACCTCGCTCTGCTTCACGAACACGTTGTGTAACCACTTGCTTCGCTGTTTGCGCAGCTATTCGTCCAAAATCCTTTGGTGTTACTTCCAATTCAACGATATCCCCTACAACATAGTTAGGATTATAATTTTTAGCATCTTCAATGGATATTTCTAAACGAGGATCAAATACTTCATCCACTACTTCTTTACGAGCAAATACGCGCATTGTACCTGTATCAACATTTAAGTCTACACGGACGTTTTGTGCTTGATTAAAATTCCGCTTGTACGCCGATACGAGTGCTGCTTCAATTGCATCGATTAATACATCCCTTGAAATACCTTTATCCTTCTCTAAAATCGTTAGAGCATCTAAAAATTCTGTGCTCATTTTCCCTTTATCCCCCTTCTATACGATTCCTTAGGAAAAGATGATAGCAAGCCTTGCTTTTGCCACTTTTTCCTTTGGGATTTGCACTTGTTTTTTTCTTGTTTTAATCGTTAATTCAATGATAAGAGTATCTTCTGTGTATTCAAGAAGCTTTCCTTCAAAAACTTTTTCTCCATCAACGGGTTCATATGTTTTAATATGAACATTTTTTCCAACAGCTTTATGAAAATCCTCCGTTTTCTTCAGAGGTCTTTCCGCTCCAGGAGAAGAAACTTCAAGAAAATAATTGTGTTGAATCGGATCAAGCTCATCAAGCTTTTCACTCAGTTTTTCACTGACGATTCCACATTCTTCAATATCTACACCTTGCTCTTTATCTATAAATACGCGAAGAAACCAACTACTTCCTTCTTTTACGTATTCCGTTTCAACCAATTCTAAATTCATATCCTCTAAAATCGGTGAAACAAGCTCCTCTACGAGATTCGTAATTTTACTCATATATACCTCCTGGTTAAATAATAGATCTGGAACCAAGAATGAAAAAAGTCTCTTAGCAAACAGGAAAGAGTGGGGAGCCCCCACTCTTTCCTTCAGAGTTATCTCTAGTATTTCCAATAAAACTATACCATATCCACTATTTTTATGCAAATATGACATTAAAAAAGAGACAACTGGTTTTGGTCTGGCAACGATTCTAAACAGCCGTGATTGTCTAGATATTCAATAATCGTTTTAGACACTCTGCCGCGCTGCTGCAGGTCTTCCTTCGAGAGGAATTCACCTTCTTTACGAGACTTCACAATATTAATGGCCGCATTTGTACCTAATCCAGGAATCGAGTTAAACGGCGGAATGAGTGAATTACCTTCAATAATGAATTGACTTGCATCCGATTTGTATAAGTCAACTCTTTGGAAGTTAAATCCTCTTTCTGTCATTTCCAATGCCAACTCCAATACGGTCAATAAACTTTTTTCTTTTGGCGCAGCCTCTAAGCCTTTCGCCAATATCTCTTCTACTCTTGCTCGAATGGATTGAGTTCCTTTTACCATCGCATCTACGTCAAAGTCCTCTGCCCTAACTGTAAAGTAAGCAGCATAATATAATAGAGGCAAATGAACCTTAAAATACGCTATTCGAACAGCCATAAGAACGTAGGCTGCGGCATGTGCTTTCGGGAACATATATTTAATCTTTTTACAGGAATCGATATACCAATCGGGAACGTTATTTTTTTTCATTTCATCTTCCATTTCAGGTTGAAGCCCTTTCCCTTTACGAACAGATTCCATAATCTTAAATGCCAAGGATGGTTCTAGGCCTTGATAAATTAAATAGACCATTATATCGTCTCGACACCCAATTACTTCACTTAACGTACACGTTTTATTGTGTATTAACTCCTGTGCATTGCCCAACCAAACATCCGTCCCGTGAGACAATCCTGAAATTTGGACAAGCTCCGAAAACGTCGTAGGTTTTGTATCTTCTAGCATTTGACGGACAAACCGAGTCCCGAATTCAGGAATTCCTAACGTTCCTGTTTTACACATAATTTGTTCTTCAGTGACGCCTAACGGCTCTGGACCGCTGAATATTTTCATCACTTCTGGATCGTCTGTTGGGATTGTTTTAGGGTCAATTCCTGATAAATCTTGAAGCATCCGGATAACAGTGGGATCATCATGGCCTAATATATCTAATTTAAGTAAATTATCGTGAATAGAATGGAAGTCAAAATGTGTTGTTTTCCATTCACTGCTTTGATCATCGGCGGGATACTGGATGGGCGAAAAATCATAGATTTCCATATAATCTGGAACAACGATAATTCCACCTGGATGCTGACCAGAAGTTCGTTTCACTCCGGTACACCCTTTTACTAACCGATCAACCTCTGCCCCTCTTAATTGTAAATTATGATCTGAAGTATAGCCTTTTACATATCCATAAGCTGTTTTATCTGCAACTGTTCCAATTGTTCCTGCTCGATAAACATATTCTTCCCCAAACAGCACTTTTGTATAGTTATGAGCGCGAGGTTGGTATTCTCCTGAGAAATTCAAATCGATATCTGGAACTTTGTCCCCTTTAAAGCCAAGGAATGTTTCAAAAGGTATATCATGACCATCTTTTGTGTATGGTACTCCACACTTTATACAATCTTTATTCGGCAAATCAAACCCTGACCCTACAGAACCATCATTAAAGAACTCTGAATGCTTACAACTAGGACAAACATAATGTGGGGGAAGTGGATTTACTTCCGTAATCTCAGTCATCGTCGCTACAAATGAAGATCCGACTGAGCCACGTGAACCAACTAGGTACCCATCGTCAAGTGATTTTTTTACGAGTTTATGAGAAATTAAATAAATTACGGCGAACCCGTGACCAATAATACTTTTTAATTCTTTCTCTAATCTTGCTTCAACGAGGTCTGGTAATTCGTCACCGTAAATACTTCGAGCCATTGAATAGCTCATTTCCCTCACTTCTTCATCAGCACCATCAATTTTTGGCGTATACAGGTCATCCTTAATCGGTTTTATGACTTCAATCATATCCGCCATTTTATTCGTATTCGTGACAACTATTTCCTTCGCCCTATCCTCACCTAAAAAGGAAAAGCATTGAAGCATTTCATCCGTTGTTCGAAAATGAACCTCAGGCAATTGATGGCGATTTAATGGATTGGCACCACCCTGTGAATTAATAAGAATTTTACGATAAATGGCATCGTTAGGGTTTAAGTAATGTACATTTCCTGTCGCTACTACAGGGATATGCAGTCGCTCTCCAAGGTCAATAATTTTTTCAATAATATCTTCTAAATTTTGCTGACTTTGAATTAAATCCATCTCGATTAAATGTTGATAGACTTCCTTCGGTTGAACCTCGATATAATCGTAAAACCGAGCGGAGTCTTCTACTTCCTCAGGAGCCTTCTGCATCATTCCTTCAAACACTTCACCCTTAGAACAGCCAGAGCCAACAATTATTCCCTCACGATGCTTTTGTAGTACGGATCGAGGAATTCTAGGGACACGATAAAAATAATCAATATGAGAAATGGACACAAGCTTAAACAAGTTTTTAAGTCCTATTTCATTTTGAGCGAGCAAGGTACAGTGATACGGTCTAGATCGTTTGAAACTTTCTCCTTTACCCATATA
The DNA here is from genome assembly GCF_037120725.1 of Bacillus spongiae. Taxonomy (NCBI): domain Bacteria; kingdom Bacillati; phylum Bacillota; class Bacilli; order Caryophanales; family Bacillaceae; genus Bacillus; species Bacillus spongiae. The sequence goes on along the minus strand of NZ_JBBAXC010000002.1, from coordinate 347,940 downwards.
CTGGTTCATTTGATCATGGTAGTGTATGTCTTTTTCATTTGCGTCTTTTAACATTTTAATAAGTAAATATCCTGTAGCTTCTGCATCGTAGATTGCTCTGTGATGTTGCGTTAAATCAACATCAAACTTTTTCGCTAAAGTATTTAATCGATGGTTTTTCATCTCAGGATAAAGAAAACGAGCTAATTCTAACGTATCGATAACCGGATTACTAGCTTTTGCTAAACCGGATTTTTGGTAGCCAACATTTAGAAAGCCCATATCAAAGGTAGCATTATGAGCAACTAGAATACCGTCTTCCGCCCATTTATGAAAATCTCTTAAAACTTCTTCAACCTCTGGAGCACCAGAAACCATATCATCAGTAATACCCGTTAAGTCAATTGTTGTCGCTGATAGTGGGTGATGAGGGTTGGCAAATCGTTCAAATGTGTCAATTACCTCTCCCTTATGAACCTTAACTGCTGCTAATTCAATGATCGTATTGTATACGGCAGATAACCCTGTAGTTTCTACGTCAAAAACAATAAAGGTATCTTCCTCTAATAAACGATGGGCTTCATTATACGCAATCGGGACTCCATCATCTACTAGATTCGCTTCAACTCCATATATTATTTTAATGTCATTTTTTTTCCCAGCACTAAATGCCTCAGGAAAGGATTGAACAACTGCGTGGTCGGTCACAGCTATCGCTTTATGTCCCCATTTTTTCGCTTGCGAAATTAGGTCACTTACAGATGATACTGCATCCATTTGACTCATCGGTGTATGAAGATGAAGCTCAACTCGCTTTTCACCTTCAGGTGCCTTATCTTTACGTAAAACAGGGGTAATTTCATTTAAGTCATTCGCAATCATAACGAGATCACGAACAAATGTATCATTTTGAATACTTCCTCTTGCGCGAATCCACATTCCTTTTTTCAAATTCGCCATAATTGCAGCGTCCTCTTTATCTCTAGAGAACATTTTTACCATAATTGAGCTAGTGTAATCTGTCACTTTAAAAGTTAACAAGGTTCTCCCGCTTCGTAACTCTTTCGTTTCCGCTTCAAAAACAAACCCTTCGACAGCTACTCTGCGCTCTTCATCATAAATCTCCTCTAGCTTACGGAAATCAGCATCCTCTTTAATCGTTAAGCCAATCATTAATGGACCTGATGGTTCTGTGCCATTTGTCTCTTCCGCATCACGCTTTTGCATATCAACAACTGCTTGTTTGCCTCGTTCTTGATCCTCTATTTGCTTTTGCTTCAGAAAATTTGCAAAATCCTCGTTTTCCTGTTTTTCGACGATAGCTGTATCAATCGAAAATGCAGGAAATCCGTATTTAGTTAAAATCGAAGAGATCATATCTCCGTATTTCTTTTTCACTTGCGTTGCTTCTAATTCATTAGTAGCTTCAATTAATAATCTATTCCCTTGAACCTTTGGCTGTTGCTGATTTAGCATTGCTAAAATAGGAGGGGATATTCCTTGTATATCTTTAATGCACTCTCTCCAATAATCCGCAATGTGATTTTCGGAATGATGATGATTTTTCACACTTACTGAAAAACCTACTGTCGCAATATGCTTAAATGTATGAATTAAACGATCTGAAAATCGTGCAAATACAGGATACGGTATGACTTCGTCTAGCTGAAACACAAAATGCCAACTTTTTGTTTTTCGATCAACGATTAAGCGTAAAATCTCAGCTTCCTTAAAATACTGTACAAATGCATCCTCCGTTAATTGCATTTGCTGTAACAATAGTCGAAATCGTTCTCTACCGGATAGGTTATTACTCATACTTCACTCTCCTATCTAAATAAATCTAGTACTCATATTAATGAAAACCAAAGAATAATGCAATCCTGAAATGCGGAGGAGGCCGTTTAGCGACGTATAAACTTGAGGTGCTCCGCATGAGATAAAGGAAACACGAGGAGCGATAGCGAATCGATGTTGACTTATCGTAAGGAGGAGTGCACAAGTTTACTAGGCGCTGGCCGACGAAGCTGGACAACATCAAGGAACGAAGGCTAAGTGCGTGACGTCCTGTCACAACGCCTTCATGACCTACTTCCTGTAGGCCTAAGCGGAACAGCCCGTTCAGCGACGTATAAACTTGCTCCTCTCCATACGAGATAAAGGAAACACGGATTACAAAGGAATCCGATGTTGACTTATCGTAAAGAGGAGAGGACAAGTTTACTAGGCGCTGGGCTGTGGAGCTAGACAAAATGAAAAGCGGAGTCGGGTTGCTCAGCAGCGACAGGCATTTGGCGAAGCACGTAGGAAATCCTGATTTCCGGAGTGATTTGACAAATGACCCCGAGCTGCTACACGACGAAGCTAGACAACAACGAAATGCGGAGTCGGGTTGCTCAGCAGCGACAGGCATTTGGCAAGCACGTAGGAAATCCTGATTTCCGCAGTGATTTGACAAATGACCCCGAGCTGCTACACGACGAAGCTAGACAACAACGAAATGCGGAGTCGGCTCGTTCTGGGGCGACAGGCAACTGACGAGACACGTAGGAAATCCTGATTTCCGGAGTGGGGTGGCAGTTGACCCCGAGCCACAAGCCGACGAAGCTAGACAACACCGAAATGCGGAGACGGGTTGCTCAGCAGCGACAGGCATTTGGCGAAGCACATAGGAAATCCTGATTTCCGGAGTGATTTGACAAATAACCCCGAGCTGCTACCCGACGAAGCTAGACAATACCGAAAAGCGGAGTCGAGTTGCTCAGCAGCGACAGGCATTTGGCGAAGCACGTAGGAAATCCTGATTTCCGCAGTGATTTGACAAATGACCCCGAGCTGCTA